>DATEJJ010000479.1:0-3635 GCA_035278125.1 Rugosimonospora sp. | reverse complement strand
CCGTCACGAACAACCGTGGTACGAAAACAAAACCGAACCGTCCTTTGAGGACATGCTCACCAAGCTCCGCAAGACACTGATCGCTACGAGATTTTCGACGGTTCGCCCAGGTCACAGCGACCCTGATCTATTGCATGACTATGCTCTGGCCTGCGCCGCAGCCGCCGCGTAGCCGCGAAACACGAGTTACCTGCAGGACGGGCTGTTCGGCTGGAGCGTCTCGCTGGTCTGGGAATGTCGAGCGTGGCACCGCAAAGCGTTGCTGCTCATAGTAGTTTCGCGGATCGCTCCACGCGCTGCCACGTCCGGCCGGCACCGCCTGGCTGCTCATGGGGTGGTGCGGGTCAGTCGTCGAGGACCGCCAGGGACCAGCACCAGCCGGCCAGCTCGCGGGCGACGGCGACGTTGGCGATGACGGTCCGCTTCTTGCGGGTGATGAACGTCTGCCAGCGTTGGTGCAGCCGGTGGTTGCCGGTGTGACCGCGGGCCTTTGCCGCCGGCGAAGCGAGGTTCCAACGAGCTCGCATCGTGGCGCCGGGGGTGCGGTAGGCGCGGCGGTGATGCCAGGCCGCCTCCACCAGCAGCCGACGCGCGTGGGTGTTGCCAGCCTTGGTGATCGATCCCTGTGAGCGCTGCTGGCCCGAGGACGACTCGGTGGGGACCAGGCCGAGGTAGGCGCCGATCGTGGCCCCGGTGAACCGATGCCAGTCACCGACCTCCACCGCCAGCCCGAACGCGGTCAACGTCGACACCCCACGCAGGCAACCCAGTCGGTGGACCACGGCGGTGTATTCGCCGTCGGCGGCCATCTCGGTGATCGCCTTGTCGAGGCGGTTGCGTCGATCCAGGGCCAGTACCATGGCCTCGAGGTCGGCGTCGAACGCGAGCTGGACGCCGCGGTGGCTGAACTGCTGGCCGCGCAGCCACGTCTCGTGGGCGCCGGTCCAGGCCGGGCCGCCGGAGTAAACAATGCCGTGACGCAGCAGGAGCTTGGACACCCGATGCCGGCAGCGCATCAGGTCCGCGCGAACATCGTCGCGGGCCCGGACCAGATCCCGAGCGGCCTCCTCGGCCCCGCCCGGCACCCGGACCTCGACGACCTCGTCCATCCGCAACAGCCGAGCCAGATGCAACGCGTCACGGGCGTCGGTCTTGATCCGATCACCGACCGGCCGGTGCAACTTTGACGGTGCCGCGACGACGCACCGGACCCCCGCTGCGGTCAGACCCCGAGCCAGGCTGTACCCGGTGGGGCCGGCCTCGTACGCCACGGCCACCGGCCCCGCCAACTCCCGAAACCAGTCCAACACAGCTCCGCTGGAAGGAACCAGACGCCGCCGCGTTACCTGCCCGGTCGCCGTATCCAAGGCACAGGCCACGATCGCCCGCGCGTGCACGTCCAGCCCAACACTCGTACGCTCAATGAACACCGGGGCCTCCCGCAAATGTCGGCACTACCGACGAGGCCACACCTCGCCGGCAATCCGCGCCAGGTTGCGAGTGAGGCCCCGGCCCGGTCAACCGGGCTGCTCATACCGTCTAGTGTCCCCCGCCTGAGATTCGTTGATTATGTGTAGTCTGTGGTGCGCCGGGATAAACCGGCATGGAGGAGGAGATGCAAGAGCTCTACGTCGAAGGGCTAGCGACCCACGACGGCCCCGAGTCATGCGTTGGCGTTCGTGAGGGCGTTGGCGAAGCGTTGACAGGGGTACGTGCAGGCCGGGCTATTGAGCCGCGTAATTACGAGTTCGGGGTGCCCACGTTGTCACAGAGGCGGAAGGCCATACTGCCGGCGGCGTTTTCGCGAGTCGTTGGTGGACCCCGCGTGGTCAGAGATCCATGGCATGTACGGAACCTCCATGCGCGAGAACCGGGAGGTCCCATGCCCGCCCACCGGGGTGATCGCCGGGTGGGTCGCTCAGGGAACACAGGGTGGTACGCCTGAGATGTACGGGGATGGGAAGTCGGATCGTCTTGTAGTACCTGCGAACCTGCCGAACAAGGCCGCGCAAGCGGCGGCGGAGGTGGGGGAGGGAAGGGGACGAGCCAAGGGGAACACGGACAGCAAAACTCCTCCCGGACACAGCGCCGGATCCGAGGCGTCCAGTGCGCTGGGCCGTGTGCGTGAGGTAGCACGACGGGACAAGGATGCGCGGTTCACCGCGCTGCTGCACCACGTCAGCCTGGCCCGCCTGCGGGCGGCGTACGGGGCGATCCGCCCGCAGGCCGCACCGGGGGTGGACGGGGTGACGTGGGCCGGGTACGGGCAGGACCTGGAGGTCAACCTGCAGGATCTACACGCTCGGGTGCAGTCGGGACGCTACCGGGCCACGCCGAGCCGGCGGGTCTACATCCCGAAGACGGACGGGCGGCTGCGGCCGCTGGGTATCGCCTCGCTGGAAGACAAGATCGTCCAGCGGGCCGTGGTCGAGGTGTTGAACGCGGTGTACGAGGTGGATTTCCGGGGTTTCTCGTACGGGTTTCGGCCGAGGCGTTCACCGCATGACGCGTTGGACGCGCTCGCTGTCGGGATCTATCGCAAGCGGGTGAACTGGGTGCTGGATGCGGATATCCGCGACTTCTTCGGCCAGCTTGATCGAGCCTGGCTACGAAGGTTCCTGCAGCACCGGATCGCGGACAAACGGGTCCTGCGGCTGGTCGACAAGTGGCTGGCCGCAGGGGTTGTCGAGGACGGAACATGGACGGCGTGTGACGTCGGCTCGCCGCAGGGGGCATCAATTTCACCCCTGTTGGCGAACGTCTACCTGCACTACGTCCTGGACCTGTGGGTGGATTGGTGGAGACGCCACCACGCGCACGGTGACGTGATCATCGTGCGGTGGGCCGACGACTTCATTGTCGGGTTCGAACATGAGCAGGATGCGCGGCGGTTCTTGACCGAGTTGCGTGAGCGGTTCGCGCGGTTCGGGCTGGAGTTGCACCCGGACAAGACGCGGCTGATCGAGTTCGGGCGGCATGCCGCCCGGCGGCGTCAGCAGCGGGGTGCCGGCAAGCCGGACACGTTCAACTTCCTGGGTCTCACGCACATTTGCGCGCGGTCCCGGTCGGGGCGGTTCTGGCTCAAACGCATCACCATCTCGACCCGGCTGCGGGCGAAGCTGCACGAGGTCAAGGAGCAGATCAAACGCCGCCGGTACGAACCCGTCTCCGTGCAGGGGCGCTGGCTGCGAAGCGTGATCAGCGGGCACATGGCCTACTACGCCGTGCCCGGCAACAACGACGCGGTCAACGGCTTCCGACATCAGGTGATCCGCCACTGGTACCAGGCGCTGCGGCGCCGCAGCCACCGGACCCGGATCACCTGGGCACGCATGGGACCGCTGGCGACTCGATGGCTACCCAGAGTCCGGATCATGCACCCCTTCCCGGAGGCACGCTTCACCGCCAGAACCTGAGGCAGGAGCCCGGTGCGGTAGTCCCGCTCGCCGGGATCTGTGCGGGGGGCCGCCCGCAAGGGCGGTCCCTACCGCGACTCGTATGCCGAAGACGGGACGCCCGAAAGCCGCGTTGGTTCTCGCCGAAGAGGAGCGGGCGACGTTGACGCGGTGGTCGCGGCGGGCGAAGACGTCGCAGGCTCTCGCGCTGCGGTGCCGGATCGTGTTGGCGTGCGCCGA
>DATEJJ010000478.1:0-10735 GCA_035278125.1 Rugosimonospora sp. | reverse complement strand
GCTGGCCACGCGGCATGACCTGCATGGCGCGGCGCTGTCGTCCGCGATGGCCCTCGCGGCCGGCGCCTGGATTTTCCTGGTACGGCGCCGCCCGGTCCGCGAGGTCGTGCAGGCGCAGTGACGGTGATGTCGGGCCGGACGTGCCTGGTGACCGGCGCTGTGCGGGCCGGAGCCGCGCCAGGCTTGACGTGGCTCCGGCCGCGCGGGCATTCGGCCGGATACGCCGAAGGTGTGGTACGTGCCGTCCGAGGCGTGCACGGTACCGACGGCGAGCAACGGGCCACCGGTACGCCCGGTCACGCCGAGCAGTTGCGTACCGAACGCGCCCGAGATGTTGGGGCTGGCCACCACGGTCCACGCGGTACCGCCGCTCCGTTAGGACCACCGGTCAGCCGCGGGCGGGCCGGCCGAGGCGCCAGTACCCCATGGCGGCCGTCGCGTCGCGGCCCAGCCCGAGTTCGCCGCGCAGGTACCGGCGCAGGGTCCGGATGACCCCGGCCTCGCCGGCCAGCCACGCGTACGGCCGTCCCGCGGCTGCCGTCCCGTCGGGTACCTCCCAGAGCGGCTCGGCGTCCACGTCCACGTCGACCGGTTCCGGGGTGGATCCGGGTACCGTGCCGCCGAGCAGTCCGGGGGCGGTGTCGTGGATCGCCGGTACCAGGCAGTGGCCGGGGGAGTGGCCGTTGCGGGGCAGCCAGCGGACCCGGAGCCCGGGTGGCGCGTGGACGGGCAGCGCGTCCCCGGAGTGCGGTACCTCCAGCAGCGCCGCGCCGCGGGTACCGGCCGGCAGGCGGGACAGGATCGCGCCGATCGCCGGTACCGCCGTCTCGTCGCCCGCCAGCAGCAGCGGTCCGGTGCCGGCGGGCGGGCGGAACTCCACGCCACCGTGCGGGCCGGGGTACCGGGCGTCGGGGCCGAGCAGCGCCACCACGGTACCGGGGGCGGCGCGGGACGCCCACCGCGTGGCCAGCCCGCCCTCGCCGTGCAGGACGAGATCCACGTCGACCTCGCGCAGCGCGGGGCGTACCGCGCGGGCGGTGTACGTGCGGATCGGGTTGCGCGCGTACACGGGCAGTGCCCGCCAGCGCGGATACCAGTCGGGTCCGGTCGGCAACCGCCCGATACCGATCCCGGGCAGCGGCAGGATCAGCTTGATCCGCTGGTCGTACCCGTTGTCCGCGAACGCGTCCAGGTCCGGCCCGGTGAACGTGACCCGGACGAAGCTCGGGCTCAGCCGCTGGACGCGACCGACCTCGGCATCGAAGACCCGGAACGCCGGGGTCACGCGGGCCCCCTGGCGATCGGTGCTGCGCGCGACATAGCGGAGATACCTCTCGTACACGTTGATACGCTCAGGATTTGCCCAGATAGAAGTTAGGTTAACCTTACCTAACTTCGATGTCCATAGCGGGCCCGCGTGACCGTCGCCATCCTCGCGGGTGGCAGCCGAACCCCGTACATCGAGTCAAAAACGTTTCATGGCGACGGTCGCCGCCGCGCGTCACGGCTCGGTCTCGGTGTTGGGTCGCGCTTGACACTGCTGTAACGGCGCCGATAGTGTCACTGCTCACATATGAAACGATTCATATTGAGGACGACGTGGAGCGCCTGTCATGAGTCAGCCGTCCCGGCCCGTGCTGGCCCTGCGCGGTGTCAGCAAGTCGTTCGGCTCGGTGCGCGCGCTGTCGGATGTGTCGCTGGACCTCTTCGGGACTGAGGCGCACGCCCTGGCCGGCGAGAACGGCGCCGGAAAGTCCACTCTGGTCAAAATCCTGGCCGGCGTGTACCGCCCGGACAGCGGGCAGGTGCTGGTCGACGGGCAGCCGGTCAGCTTCGCCGGCCCGGCCAGCGCGCGGGACGCCGGGGTCGCGGTCATCTACCAGGAGCCGACCCTCTTCCCCGACCTGTCGGTCGCCGAGAACATCTTCATGGGCCGCCAGCCCCGGCTGTCGCTGCGCGGCCTGCGACGTATCGACCGGCGATCCGTGCACGCGCAGAGCGCCGCGCTGTTCGGGCGGCTCGGCGTCGCCCTGGACGCGGCGGCGCCGGCGCGCGGACTGTCCATAGCGGACCAACAGATGGTGGAGATCGCGAAGGCGCTGTCGCTGCGCGCGCGGGTACTCATCATGGACGAGCCGACCGCGGCGCTGACCCCCGACGAGGTGTCTCGGCTGTTCGCCGTCGCGTCCGCGCTGCGCGCCGGGGGCGCCGCCGTGCTGTTCATCTCGCACCGGCTGGAAGAGGTCTTCGCCCTGTGCCAGCGGGTCACCACCCTGCGGGACGGGCGCCTGATCGCGAGCGAGCCGGTGGCCGGCCTGACCCCGGACGACCTGATCCGTCGCATGGTGGGTCGGGACCTGGACACCCTGTACCCGAAAACAACAACCGTCATGGGCGAGGTGGCGCTCCGGGTGGAGCGGCTGACCCGCGAGGGCGTGTTCACCGACGTGTCCTTCGAGGTACGCCACGGCGAGATCGTGGCACTGGCCGGGCTCATCGGCGCGGGGCGTACCGAGGTGGCGCGTGCGATCTTCGGTGTCGACCGGTGGGACGCCGGGACGGTACACGTCAACGGTTCGCCGCTGCCGGCCGCGTCGCCGACCTCGGCCATGGCCGCCGGGTTGGCGCTGGTGCCCGAGGACCGGCGCCAGCAGGGCCTGGTGATGGACATGTCCATCGAACGCAACATCGGCCTCACCCAACTGCGGACGCTGCGCCGCGCCGGACTGATGAGCCGCGGCCGCGAACGCCGCCGGGCCGCCGACTGGGCGCTGCGCCTGCGGCTGAAGTACGCCCGCCTCAGCGACGCGGCCACGATGCTGTCCGGGGGCAACCAGCAGAAGGTGGTACTGGCCAAGTGGCTGGCCACCGAGCCGGCCGTGCTCATCGTGGACGAGCCGACGCGGGGCATCGATGTGGCCACCAAGGCCGAGGTGCACCGGCTGCTGTCCGAACTCGCCGGGCGCGGGCTGGCGGTGCTGATGATCTCCTCGGATCTCCCGGAGGTCATCGGTATGGCGGACCGCGTCCTGGTCATGCGGGAGGGGCGGCTCGTGGCGGAGATCCCCCGGACGGAGGCGACCGAGGAGTCAATCCTGTCTGCCGCCACCGGACAGGTCGTATCAGCATGACCGAGCGCACCGAGCGGAGCGAGGGCCACGAGGGCATGCCCGGTGATTCAACATGACCACGGCTGTGCGGGCGGCGCCGGGGCAGGTCGGGGGTGCTGGCGCGCGGCGCCTCGTCGACCTGGTGCTGCGGGTCCGGGAACTGGCGCTGCTGGCCATTCTCGTCGCCCTCATGGTGGGTACGGAGCTGGGCAACAGCCGGTTCCTGTCCACGCAGGGCGTCGAGGACCTGATGCTCAACGCGGCGATCCTCGTCATCGTCGCGGTCGGCCAGGCGACCGTCGTCATCACCCGCAACGTCGACCTGTCGGTCGGCTCGACGCTGGGCATCACGGCCTTCGCGGCGGGCAGTTACCTGCGCGGTGGCGGCAACCCGGTCGTGGCGCTGCTGCTCGCCGTCGCCGTGGGTGCCGCGCTCGGCGCGGCCAACGGCATCCTCGTCAGCCTCGGCCAGGTGCCGTCGCTCGTGGTCACCCTCGGCACGCTGTACATCATCCGTGGCATCGACTCGATCTGGGTCTCCTCCCAGGAGATCGTCGCCAACGACCTGCCGGGCAGCTTCGTGAAACTGGGTCACGGTGGACCGTTCGTGCTGCCTTACCTCGCGATGATCGCTCTCGCCACACTGGTCGCCGCAGGGCTGTACCTGCGCTCCTACCGGGGCGGCCGGGAACTGTACGCGATCGGGTCCAGCCCGCAGGCCGCACGCCTGGCCGGTATCGCCATCCGCCGCCGCGTCACCGCCGCGTATGTCCTCTGTGGAGCGTTGGCGGGCCTCGGCGGCGCCCTGTACCTGGCCCGGTTCGGCAACGTCGACTCCGGCACCGGCGGCGGGTACGAGCTGACCGTGGTCAGTGCCGTCGTCGTCGGCGGTGTCGCCTTCACCGGCGGCTCCGGCAGCGTGTACGGCGCCGCGCTCGGTGCCCTGCTGCTGACCACCATCAACAGCGCGCTGCCCAGCCTCGGCGTCAGCTCGTCGTGGGAGGCGGCCATCGACGGCCCCCTCCTGCTGGCCGCGATCGCCGTCGACCGGCTGGTCGCCCTCCGCGTCGCGCGGGTACTGCGGAGGAGGAACGTGCGTCATGACTGAGTCCACAATGGATACGCGACGCCCGCGCGTCGGCGCGTTGGTGCGCTGGGACGTCGTGGTGGCGGTGCTGCTGATCGCGGTGCTGGTCTACGGCTTCGCCAGCGTGGCCAACTTCGGCGGCACCATCAACCTGTCCTTCCTGATCGGCAACACCATCGCGATCGCGCTCGTGGCGCTGCCGATGACGATGCTCGTGGTGGCCGGCGAGGTCGACCTCTCCGTGGGCTCCATGGTCGGGCTGTCCAGTGCCGTCATGGGCGCGCTGTGGAACGCGAACTGGCCGATCGAATACATCATCCCGCTCTGCATCCTGCTGGGCGCCGCCGGTGGGCTGCTCAACGGCGTACTCGTCACGCGCCTCGGCCTGCCGTCGCTGGCGGTGACGATCGGCACCCTGGCGGCGTACCGCGGCATCGCCCAGATCATCCTGGGCGCCAACACGGTCACCGATTTCCCGGCCAACTACCTCAACTTCGGCGCCGGCCGTATCGGCAGCACGCCGGTCCCGTACACCCTCCTGGTCTATCTGGTGTTGCTCGTGGTGGCCGCCGTGGTGCTGCACGCCACGTCGGTGGGCCGGTCGCTGTTCGCGATCGGCGCCAACCGGGAGGCCGCGTTCTTCGCCGGTATCCGCGTCAAGCGCCTCAAGCTGGCCATGTTCGTGGTCACCGACCTGGTCGCGGGGCTGGTCGGCGTGGTCTGGACGCTGCACTACGCCAGCGCCCGCTACGACAACGCCACCGGCCTGGAGCTGTCGGTCATCGCCGCCGTACTGCTGGGCGGCATCGACTTCGACGGTGGCAAGGGCACGCTGGGCGGTGCGGTCGCCGGCGTGTTCCTGCTCGGCACCCTGCAGAACCTGATGAGCCTGGCCGACGTATCCGCGCAGTCGCAGATCGTCGTCACCGGCATCCTTCTGGTCGTCTCCGTGCTCGGGCCACGCGCGGCCCGGCAACTCCGGGACGCCGCGCGGCGTCGGACGTGGTCACGAACCACCTGAATTCCGTATCCCCTCCACCCCGACCGAAGGGAACCACCACATGACACCTCGGCTCTCCTCGCCCTGTGGCCGCTTAGCAATGACCGTCGCGGGTGTCGCCGCTGTGGCGATGGCACTTGCCGGCTGCGGCGGAACCACGAAGAGTTCCACGACCTCGTCCTCCGGCGCGCCGGCGGCGGCCGGTTCGGCCAACCCCAACGGGCAGATCAAGTCCGGACTGAAGGTGGCGTTCCTGCCCAAGCAGGTCAACAACCCGTACTTCACCACCTCCGACAACGGTGGCAAGACGGTCGTCGAGGCCAACGGCGGCACCTACAAGGAGGTGGGTACCGCCAACGCCACCGACACCGCGGGGCAAGTGTCCTATGTGAACACGCTCACCCAACAAGGCCAAAACGCCATTGCCGTGTCCGCGCAGGACCCCGCCGCGCTGTGTACCGCGCTCAAGCAGGCGATGGCCGCGAAGATCGCCGTCGTCACGTACGACGCGGACGTGAACCCGGACTGCCGGCAGGTGTTCATCTCGCAGGCCAGCCCGGAGGCGATCGGGCGCAGCGAGGTGCAGCTGCTCGCCAAGGAACTCAACTACACGGGCGACATCGCGATCCTGTCCGCGGCGCAGACCGCACCCAACCAGAACACCTGGATCGGGTTCATGCAGGACGAGCTGAAAGACCCCAAGTACGCGAAGATGAAGCTTGTCAAGGTCGCGTACGGCAACGACGACGCGCAGAAGTCCTTCCAGGAGACCCAGGGCCTGCTGCAATCCGACCCGAACCTCAAGGGCATCATCTCCCCGACCACCGTCGGCATCAAGGCGGCGGCGCAGTACCTGTCCGGTTCGCAGTACAAGGGCAAGGTCCAGCTCGTCGGCCTGGGTACCCCGAACGACATGCGCCAGTACGTCAAGGACGGTACGGTTCAGGCGTTCGAGCTGTGGGATCCGGGCAAGCTCGGCCAGCTGGCCGCCTGGACCGCCATGTCGCTGGCCTCGGGCATCATCACCGGCGCCAAGGGCGAGACGTTCAAGGCGGGCGACCTCGGCACATACACCATTGGCGGCAACGGTGTCGTGCTGCTCGGCGACCCCACCGTCTTCAACAAAGACAACATCGACCAGTTCAACTTCTGAGGTATCCGGCCGGCCGGGCACGGCGTGTGGGCCCGGCCGGCCCTGTACCTCTACGCCTCGATGAGCGGAGACGACGGCAACTCGGACGCCTCAACCAGCAGGTGGGTGAATGCCGGGTCGAAGCCGCCGCGGTTCGAGTGACTCTTGAGCAATGGTTTGCGGGTCCCGTACACCGGCACGCCCAGGGTACGGGACAGCGTACGGATGGTCCGCTGCCCCGCTTCGGTGACCGCGGTCTCGCAGCCGAGCAGCCGCACCGCGACGATCCGTAGCCGCGGCAGTAGCCTTCGCCGGGCCAGGTCGCGGAAGAACCGGGACACCGCCGGGTCCAGCATGTCGATGGGTGTGTGTCCCAGCCGCAGCAGGCGGTGCCCCCGAGTCGAGTGGCCGACCAGGTCGAGCACCGCCGGGCCGTCGGGCGCGTGGCCCACCTCGTGGTCCAGCACGTCCCGCAGTTCGCCGAGCGAGCCGGCGTGGCGCAGGTCGACGCAGCGCGCGACCCGCCCGGCGAAGAACGCCTCGGCGCAGTCGGGCGAGGCGACGGTCAGCGACCGTACCGGCGAAGTCATCAGTCGCCCTTGAAGGGTGGCAGCTTGGGGTCGAACGCCGTGACCAGCGCCGTGGTCACCACCATCACGCCGCCGTGCAACATTGCCACCAACCGCCGCGCCACCGCCGTTGTCCTCTGCTGCTTCGTAGACACCTGCGCTCCTTTCCACTGAGAATTCCGTCGTCGTCACCGGCACTGCGCTCTACCACTGCTCCCGGTCGACGGCCAGCCTGGCGACTCGCTCACCACTCACCGCCAGTTCACCGCTGACCAGGAACAGCGCACCCACCTTGGGTGCCGCACCGACACCGATCGCGGTCAGGCTGTCCGGCCCGGCGTCGCACTGCTCCGCGGACCCCAGGTCCAGCCACATCGTCGTGGGGCGCACATCCGGATCGGCAGACCGGCCCGGAGGCCACACCGCGACCCGGGCGAGCGAGCCCAGTTCGCGCACGATCCGCGCGTGGTGTCCGGTGTACCGGCGGCCCGCCCGGGGGTCGTCGACGTGCGGCCAGTACGCGGCCGTCATGCACTCGTACGGCTCGCCGTCCATCCCGTCCGGCGGGCAGGCCGGGCGCACGTCCAGCGGCAGCGCGTCCCGTAGCCCCTGTTCGAGGTACACCGCCCCGGCCAGCAGCATCTCCGGCCAGCGCGGCCCGAGGGTGGTGCCGCTGACCGCGCCGTTGGGGCCGGCGAAGCAGTCGTCGACCTGTACGTCCTCCCAGCGGATCTCCTCGGCCGCGGCGGCCGTGGGCGTCCGGGCCAGATCCACCTCGATCAGCCGTCCCGGATCGAAGTCGTGGTCCACCGGCTCCCCGGCCCAGAACGCGCACCGGGTCTCGCCGTACACGCGCCCCAGAAACGCTGGTGTACCACAGAACACGGTCCGCACGGGCGACCTCCTCGCTCGTACCCGTCCGCGTTCCATTCCGTTCCATCCCGCAACAGCGCAGCCACGCGTGACACCGCACCCCGTTTCCGCGGACGACGGTGCGCGCTAACTACACGTCGTGTATAGTTCTGGGAACTACACACGGTGTGAAGTCACAGCGATGGCGGAAGGTAGGTCGCGGTGCCCCAGCAGAACGCGCGCAGCCGCCGTACCAGGCTCGCGCTGTTGGCCTCCGCCCGCGTCCTGGTCGAGCAGGAGGGCCTGCCCGCGCTGACGATGGCGTCGGTCGCCGAACACGCCGGTGTCACCCGCCGCTCCGTCTACCTGCACTTCGCCACGCGCACCCAACTGATCACCGCACTGTACGAATATGTCAACGAGGCTGAGGAACTGGCCGCGTCGCTGGAAGAGGTGTGGCAGGCGGCCGACGCGGCAACGGCGCTGGAGCGGTGGGCGCACCACCTGGCCCGCTGCCACACCCAACTCATCCCGTTCGGCCGTGCGTTCCAACGTGTCCGGGGCAGCGATCCGGACGCCGAGCACTACTGGGACCTGGTGATGCGGCAGTGGCGCGGATCCTGTCGACGTCTGGCCGAGTGGCTGGCGACCGAACGGCGGCTCAGCGCGGCGTGGACGGTGGCCACCGCCACGGACATGCTGTGGGCCCTCATGTCCTTCGACGTGCTGGAGGCTCTCGCCGTCGACCGGCGGTGGTCCCGCAAGCGGCTGGCCCGCAAGATGTCGGCACTGCTGGCGTCCACGTTCGTCACGCCCGCGGCGCCTGCCAGCAAGACCGCCAAGAAGACCCGACAACCACCGGCGTAGAAGGGGGGTGGATCCACATGGCGAAGAAGAGCAAGAAGGGTAAGAAGGGCAAGAAGGGCAAGAAGTAACCGGCCCGGCCACGGGGTGACCGGGCGATCTGCCCGGCACCCCGCAGCCAACCCCGCGAACACCCGCGCGGCGGGCGCGCCGACCGCCGGGTTGATGACCTACCGTGGGTCGGTATCGTGAGGGGGTGGGACATGCTGCACTCGGCGCAGGTACCGCAGGACCGGGGAGTGGAGCGTACCGGTAACCCGTTCGCCACGGTGGCCAACCCGGCCCTGGCCGCGCATGTGACGCCGCCGGTCGACGCGCTGGCCGCGGACCCCGTACCGGCCGAGGTCGCCCGCCAGCTCGTACACGACGAGCTGATGCTGGACGGGAACGCCCGGCTCAATCTGGCCACGTTCGTGACCACCTGGATGGAGCCGCAGGCGGCCCTGTTGATGGCGCAGTGCGCGGACAAGAACATGATCGACAAGGACGAGTACCCGCAGACCGCCGAGTTCGAGCGGCGCTGCGTGAACATCCTCGCCGACCTGTGGCACGCCCCCGTGCCCGCGGAGGTGGTCGGGTGCTCGACGACCGGGTCCAGCGAAGCGGGCATGCTGGCCGGCATGGCGCTGAAACGCCGGTTCACGCAACGCGGCACCGGCGGCCGGCCCAACCTCGTGATGGGCGCCAACGTCCAGGTCTGCTGGGAGAAGTTCTGCAACTACTGGGAGGTCGAACCGAGGCTGGTACCGGTCGACGGCCAGCGCCTGCACCTGACCGCGCCCGAGGCAGTTGCCCGCTGCGACGAGAACACCATCGGTGTGGTGGCGATTCTCGGCTCCACGTTCGACGGCAGCTACGAACCCGTCGCGGAAATCGCCGGGGCGCTGGACCGGCTACAGGAGCGCACCGGGTGGGACATCCCGATCCACGTCGACGCCGCGTCCGGCGGAATGATCGCCCCGTTCCTCGACCCCGAGCTGGCCTGGGACTTCCGGCTGCCTCGGGTCGCCTCCATCAACACCTCCGGCCACAAGTACGGTCTGGTCTACCCCGGTGTGGGCTGGGTGCTGTGGCGCCACCGCGACCGGCTGCCCGAAGACCTGGTGTTCACCGTGAACTACCTCGGCGGCGACCTCCCCACCTTCGCGCTGAACTTCTCCCGCCCCGGCGCCGAGGTGGTCGCCCAGTACTACACCTTCTTCCGCCTCGGCCGGGCCGGATACACCGCCGTACAGCAAGCCTGCCGGGACGTGGCCACCTACCTGTCCGCCCACATCGCCGACCTGGGACCGTTCCAACTGCTCAGCCGCGGCGACCAGCTACCCGTCTTCGCCTTCACCACCACCGGCGACATCGCCGCGTACAACGTGTACGACGTATCCCGGCGACTGCGCGAACGCGGCTGGCTCGTCCCCGCGTACACCTTCCCCGCCAACCGCACCGATCTGGCCGTGCTGCGGATCGTGGTACGCAACGGGTTCACCCACGACCTGGCCGACCTGTTCCTCGCCGACCTGCGCCGCCTGCTCCCCGAACTCGCCGCCCAACCCGGCCCGTTGCACCCGACCGGCGCCAGCGGGTTCCACCACTGACGCCGTCCGGGCGCACCTCAGCTGGTGGTGAATTCGGTCAGGGGGAAGGCGCGGACCGAGCGTGGTGGGATGAGGAAGTTCTGCCGGCGGGTGGCGGTGATGAAGCGTTCCAGGCCGTTGTCCGTCGCCGCCACGTTGTACTGCGCGGCCAGGTCGAGCGAGGCCTGGTGGCTGCGCATCGTCGCGAAGAAGTCCGCGCTGGGCACGAACACGGTGAATTGGAGCTTCGGCTGGCTGCTGCCGTCCGGAACGTCCATCGCGTCGAAGCCGGGGCCGTCCATCCGGATGTGGATCGGCGTTCCGTCGGCCGCGCGCGACGAGCGTTGCAGCGTCGAGAGATGGCCCATGCGGTGCTCGTTGCCCGGCGTGCCGATCCCCTGGGCGCTGGTCAGTGCGTCACCGGTGCCCTTGAAGACGTTGTCGAGGAACGACGGGCCGCCGCCGTTGGTGAACTGGTCCGGGTTGCCGAGTGAGGGCGGCGGAGTGGAGCGGAACATGTACTGCACCCGCTCCGAGAAGGTGCCGTCGT
>DATEJJ010000477.1:0-9025 GCA_035278125.1 Rugosimonospora sp. | reverse complement strand
CGGGTGCCGGGTCGTGCCCGACCCACGCGGACAGGTCGGGCTCGGTGGCCGCGATCCGGGCCCGGCAGCGCGCCCACGCCTGCGGACCGCCCGCGGTGCCCGCGACGAGTTCGCGCAGCGACCACGGCTGCCAGTACGGGCCGGTCAGGCGCCGAGTCCCGGCAGCGCGTGGCTCAGGTCCAGCGTGTCGTTGGCCGGCGGCGCGCTCACCGTCACCGGCTTGTTGAAGTCGCGGTAGTCCACCGTCAGGTCGGTCAGCGTACCGGCGAGCACGTGCGCCCGGTGCGGCCGGTACTGCGCGTCGATCCAGATCTCGGTGGTGATCTCCTTCACCCCGGCCTTGTCGTACGCGGACTTGACCAGGTCGCGGAGCTTCGGGTCGACCTGCTTGAGCGCGGTGTCCACGGAGGTGGTGGCCCGGTAGTGCACGGTCGGTACGCCGTTGATGGTCTCCTGGCCCACCGCGACCGCGCTACCGCTGGCGAGCAGTGTCTTCACCTGGTCGACCGGGTTCACGTCCTGCAGTTGCCGGCTCGCGGAGCCGAACAGGCTGCTGCTGGCCGCCGACAGCTTCAGCCACGTCTTGCCCATCATCCGGGACTGCTGGGCCGCGGGGAGCTTCACGTAGATGACGCTGTCCACGATCCGTACCGTGGTGGTGCCGGTGGTACCGGCGACGACATTGAGGTCCGCCTTCAACGGCTGGAAGGCGATCGCGCCGGTACCGGTGATCCGCACGCCGCCGCTGGTACCCGTCATGCTCAGGTCGACCGACGTCACCGTACCGGTCGAGCTGGCGGCCTTCTGCAGCGAGCCGGTGACGTCGGAGACCAGCTGCGTCAGCGGGTTCTGCTGGGAGGCCGCCGCCGGATGCGTGGACGTGGTCGTGGTGGCGCAGCCCGCTACCGCTCCGGTCGCGAGCGCGGCGACGGCGATGGTGGTCAGCAGCTTGTGTGGCAACACGAGAAGTCCCCCGATCCGGTCGAGTCAGCGACCTGGCACACTACCGCACCCCGGCAACTCCCGGGTGTCAGCGGGTACGCAGCCGGATCGGCAGGGCGTCCCAGCCGTGGAGAGTGTTGTTGAGGTGCGGTACCGGTTCGCCGGCCGGTTCGATCGCGGTGACGCGCGCGGCGAGCGCGTGCAGCAGGCACTCGGCTTCGAGGCGCGCGATGTGCTGGCCGACACACTGGTGGAGGCCGAAGCCGAAGCCGACATGGCCGGACGGGTCGCGGTCCAGGCTGAACGCGTCCGGCTCGTCCCAGCGCCGCGGGTCTCGGTTGGCGGCGGCCAGGAACATGAGAATTTTCGCGCCGTCGGGGATGGTGACCGCGCCAATGTCCACAGTGGAGGTTGCGGTGCGGAAGAAGGTCTGGACCGGCGAGGCCCAGCGGACCGCCTCGTCGAACGCGACCCGGGCCAGGCCCGGGTCGGCGACCAGCCGCGCCCATCCGGCGGGGTGGCTCGCGAACGCGGCGAGAACGGCCTGGATCCCGAGCACGGTGGTGTCGACACCCGCCGACAGCAGCGATCTGACGATGAGCGGGGCCTGGTCGTGGGTGATGTCGCCGCGGTCGGCGGCCTGCCAGATCGCCGCGCCGAAGCCGCCCGGGGCCAGCGCCTCCCGGGTGCACTGTGCACTGACCCAGGTGGACAGTTCACCGGCGTGCGGCGCGGCCGCGGCCACCAGCTCGTTGGCCGGCCCGAACATGTTGAACAGCAGGTCTCCGTAGGGCAGCAGCCGCTGCCGGCCGTCCGGGCCGATACCGACCGCGTCGGGGAAGACCAGCAGCGGGTACGCCTGCGCGAGCGCGGGTACGGCGTCGATGTCCCGCGCGCCACCCGGTGGCGTACCGTCCAGCAACCCGTCGACCAGATCCGTGGCGGCCGCGGACCACCGCTCGCGCAGGTGCCGGAGCACCCGGGGTTGCAGGATCGAGGACAGCACGTGCCGCGGCGCGTCGTGGTACGGCGGGTCGGCCTCCAGCAACAGGCTGGGCGGGCGCCACGGCTTCTCGTACCGGAAGTTCGACAGGCCCACCCCGGCCGAGGACTGGAAGCCCTGCCAGTCGCGCAGCGCCTCGCGCACCTCGCGGTACCGGGCCATCGCGTACACGCCGTACCGCTCCAGGTAGACCACCGGGCCGGCCTCGCGCAGCGCCTCGTGCAGCGGGTACGGGTCGGCCAGGACGTCGAGCGCGAACGGGTCGGCCGGGCTGGTCGGGGTCACAGGTCGAGCACCAGCCTCTCGGTGCGGGACCGGGACACGCACACCATCATGCAGTCCCCGGCCGCGCGGTCGTGATCCGACAGCACACTGTCGCGGTGGTCCGGGACGCCCTCCAGCACCACCGTCTCGCAGGTCCCGCAGATGCCCTGCCGGCAGGAGGACAGCACGGTCACGCCGGCGGACCGCACGGCGGCCAGCACGCTCGTACCCGGCCGGACGGTGACGCTGTGCCCGCTGCGGGCCAGCACGACCCGGAACGGCGCCGACCGTACCGGCTCCGGCGCCGCCGCGGCGGTGAACCGCTCCGTGCGCAGCGCGTACGCCGGCCACCCGGCGCACCACCGCTCCACGGCTTCGAGTAGCGGCGCCGGTCCGCAGCAGTACACCTGCGTGTCCGGCCGCGGCGGGTCCAGCCACTCGCGCAGCGGGAGGAGTCCCCGCTCGTCCTCGGGTACGGTGACCACCCGGCCGCCGTACCGGGCCAGCTCATCGAGGAACGCCATGCTCGCCCGGCGCCGGCCGCCGTACAGCAGCCGCCAGTCCGCGCCGACGAGGTCCGCCTGGTACACCATGGGCAGGATCGGGGTTATCCCGATGCCGCCGGCGATGAACACGTACCGCGGCGCGGGCGCGAGCCGGAAGTTGTTACGCGGCCCGCCCACCCCGACCGGATCGCCCACCCGCAGCACGTCGTGCACGTAGGCCGACCCGCCCCGCCCGGCCGGCTCGCGCAGCACCGCGTACCGGTAGCACGAGGTGTCCCAACGATCCCCGCAGAGCGAGTACTGCCGCGTCAGGCCCCCCGGAAGCACCAGATCGATGTGCGCACCCGGCGCCCAGTCGGGCAGCCGCGCACCATCCACCGCCGCGACGGTCAACGCGACGACGCCCTCGGCGGCGACGTGCCTGGCCGTCACCCGCATGCCCAGGACGCGACCGGCCATGGCGTCTTCCACGGTCGCCTCCCTCCGGCGTTGCGGTTCCCTGGAGGATGCGCAGCGGCGGTACTCCGGCGGAAGGCGATTCTTGAAGAACGAGAATCAGCTCAGCTCGCCAGTGTCCGGGTCAGCCCCAGCGACGCCGCGCGCAGCGCGGGAATCACGCCGCGCGCCTCGGGCTCGTTCGGCACGATGGCCGCGATCGCCGCCACCACGGTACGGCGCCCGTCGCGTACCGGCACCGCGATCCCGAGCGCATCCTCGTGGATGTGCCCCGGCGTGTACGCGTACCCGTCCCGCCGTACCGCGGCCAGCGCCGCCCGCAGCGCCCGCGGTGTGGTGATCGTGTTCGCGGTGTACCGCCGCAGCGGCCCGGCCAGCACCCGCTCCTGTAGCTCGGCCGGCGCGTGCGCGAGCAGTACGAGCCCCGACGACGACGCGTGCAGCGGGAGCCGACCCGCGATCCGCGTGTAGTTGATGACCGCGTTGGGGGCGCTGAGCCGCTCCACGAACAGCACTTCGGTCTCCGCGAGCACCCCGAGCTGAACGTGGTGGCCGATGACCGCGTGCAGGTCCTCCAGGAACGGCATCGCCGCCTGCCGCAGCGACAACACCGGCGAGGCGCGCGAGGCCAGTTCCCACAGCCGCACGCCGACCCGTACGCTCCGGTCCGGTTCACGGGTCAGCAGCCCGTGCGTGACCATCTCGGCGACCAGACGCGACGCCGTCGCCACGTGCAACCCGGTACGCGCGGCGACATCCGTCACGCGCAGCGTGGTGTCCACCGGCGTGAACGCCTCCAGCACCCGCACCACCCGCGACAGCACCGACTCACCCTGTACCCGCCCCATGCGCCGAGTCTCCCAGCGTTCCCGCCGTGAGCGCGCCTTTGTCCGCGGTGCCGCGACCGCAGCCGGGGCCGCTAGCGGCCGAGGGCGGCCAGGATCTGGCGGGCGTCGTTCTGCATGCCGAGCGCGTTCGGGTGTACCGGGACCGCGTTCTGTACGTTCACGATGCCTTCGATCCACCGGATGCCGGGCGCCTGGCACAGGTCGTGCCCGACGCTCGTGGTGAACGTGTCCACATAGGTCGCGTTGCCCTGCGCCGCCACCGTCTGGAGCAGTGTGTTGAACTCCCGGATCTTCGACTCCAGGTAGGGGAAGTCGCCGGTGGCGATCGGTACCTGCACGTTGGGGTCGCACTTCGCCTTGTCGTTGGGCAGCAGGTCGGGGTACCCGATCAGCAGCACCTTCGCCTGCGGGGCGCGCTGGTGCACCCCCTGGACCACCGCGGCCACCTTCGGGCCGGTCTGCCGGATGGTGGCGTCGATCTGGTCGGTACCGCCCTGGGTGAAGTTGGCCTTGCACGGCGCGCCCGTCATGTTGTTGAAGAACAGCAGGACGCAGTTGATGGTGTCGGGTCCGAAGCCGGCGTCGTTGCCGCCGATCCCGATGGTGACCAGGGTGGTGTTGGCGTCGAGCGCGTTGAACTGGGGCGGCTGGCCGAGGAACGAGTTCGCCATCGCGTCGGTCAGCGCCCCGCTGCAGCTGACGTCCTTGAACCCGGCCGTGGGCTCGACGGCCTGGGCGACCAGCGTCGGGTAGTTGTGGTCCGAGCGGGCGCACAGGCCGGCGTCCTGGCGCTGGTTGGGGATGCCCGGTCCGGCGGTGTACGAGTCGCCGAGCGCCACGTAGGCACCGGCCAGCCTGTTGGCCGCGAGCGCACCCGGTATTCCGGATACGGCTACGCCGGTGGCGACCGCGGCCACCATCATGACGGCGACCACCCGCCGCGGCCTGGTACGGGCGAAACTCATCAGGATCTCCCCAGAATCTGCCGGCATGTCCTCGACGCGAGTCTGGGCGCCCCGGCGGGACCGGGCATAGTATCCGCGGCGTGCGGTCTCGACCACCGGCAGGTCACCCGGGCGAGCATCGGGGCGTGCCGCGGCTGCTCACCGTCCAGCAGGGACTCGACGTTAGTGGCGGGGCCAGGATGCGAACTGGTCGCGCAACGCTGCTGTTTGCTCGGGAGTTATCCGGCGGCTTGCAGCGCGGCTCGGACCTCGTCGGCGGCTGCACCGGCGGCGCCGTCGGTATCGCTGAACAGGTCGATGTCTTACGTCGGACGCTGGACCAGGCCGCGCAGAACCCACGCGAGTCCACCACCGAGCACGAACCCGTAGCGCTGCGCGACACGCAGCGCTACCCGCACGACGTCTCGGTGGAACGGATCAAGGTCACCGACGGTCATGCCGCGGCGCGCAGTTGCCGATGGCGTGCTTCCCAGGCTTGGCGGACCGGACGCGGCAGGTTGAGCTGGCGCCACACCCGGATCAGGATGCGCCCGTTGATCCATCGGCGGAGCTCGGTGCGGCGGATGGCTTCGCGTAGCACGTTTTCGTACATCCACAGCAGCAGATCGGGGTCGTCGAGGTCGGTACGGTCCGTCATGGGTTCGGCTTACGTGCCGGATCAGCCGGCGCCGGTACCGCGACCCGGAAGACCCGTAGCTGCAGGGCCAGGGTCAGGTAGTACCCGACGAGCGTGAGCAGCTCGAAGACCGTCTCGATGCCCAACTGCCGCACGGCATCGGCGTACTGACCGTCATCCAGGTCCCCCACCCGTACCAGCGTCGCCACCGTACGCGCCACGGTCCGCTCGTACCCACCGTTGAGTTCTCCGTAGCGGCCGTCCCGGATCGCGGCCAGGTCGGTTTCGGTGAGCCCGGCCTGGCGGCCGACGGCCTCGTGCGCGTAGCGCTCGAAGGCCGAGTCGGCCAGGGAAGCGACCACCAGGATCGCGATCTCCCGGGAGCGGCCGTCGAGCCGGGTCTGGTACCGCACCGCGGCCCCGAGCGCCTGCAGGGCCGCGCCCAGCCGGGGCCGCAGCAGCATGGCGTTGAACGGGCCGGTGAGCGCACCGTCGGCGCCGATCAGCGGGAAGCCCTGCCGGCCCTGGGACCGGGGGCCGCCGGCGATGGCGTCGTACAGTTCGCGCTGCTCGGTGTCGAGGCCGGCCGGCGCCAGCGGGGGCAGGCGCGGGTTCACGGGAGCACGTCTGCGGTCAGGGTCCGCAGTTCGCCGAGCACCGCCGCGCTGATGTCGGCGAGCGAGCGCTGCTCGCCCTCGCGGATCCAGTGCGTGAACGCGATCCCGAACACGGTGACGCCGGACTGCGCGGCCAGGGTGGCGGCGAGTGCGTCGACACCCCGCGCGACCAGGGCCTCGGCGAGGAGCGTGGCGATGCTGGCGAGCTTGTGCACTTCGCGTTCGTGCAGCGCGGGGTTCTGGTCGATCACGGACTGCCGCAGCCGGGCGTAGGGCCGGCGCTCGTCCGGGAAGTGGGAGGCCGCGGAGCGCAGGGCGGAGGCGACGATCCCGATCGGGGGCGCGCCTGGCGGTGCGGTGTCCACGCCGGCGAGGAACGCCTGCACGAGCAGGTGCTGCCCGTGGAAGAGGACCTCGCGCTTGTCGCTGAAGTGGCGGAAGAAGGTGCGCTCGGTCAGGCCGACCGACTGCGCGATCTCGGTGGCGGTCGTCTGCTCGAACCCGCGCGTGGCGAACAGCTCCAGGGCCGCCTGCTGCAGCCGCTCCGGAGCTCCGGGTTCCCACCGCGCCATACGTCGAGTGTAGTGATGACAGCGTTGTGATGACAGGGACTGACTTAAAGGAGTACGCTATGTCTGTGACTGACGTCAGTCGCTGATGGGAGAGCATGCCATGCACGTTTTCGTCACCGGAGCCTCCGGGTGGATCGGCTCCGCCGTGGTCGACGACCTGCTCGCCGCGGGCCACGAGGTCACCGGCCTGGCCCGGTCGGACGCGTCCGCCGCGGCACTGGAGGCGAAGGGCGCCCGGGTCCGCCGTGGCGACCTCGACGATCCCGGCAGCATCCGGCAGGGCGCCGAGGCCGCCGAGGCCGTCATCCACCTGGCGAACAAGCACGACTTTGCCCACCTGGCCGTCTCGAACGCGGCAGAGCGGGCCGCCGTCCAGGCCATCGGCGACACGCTCGCGGGTACGGGCCGCCCGTTCCTGCTCGCGTCGGGTGTCTCCGCGCTCACCCGGGGCCGTCCCGCCACCGAGGAGGACCCGTCCCCGTTCCGCGGTCCGGACGCGCCGCGCGGCGGCAGCGAGAACCTCGCGCTGGAGTTCGTGGCGCGCGGCGTGCACAGCGTGAGCCTGCGCTTCGCGCCGACGGTGCACGGCACCGGCGACCACGGGTTCATCGCGGTGCTCGGGGCGGTTGCCCGCCAGAAGGGCGTCTCCGGCTACCCCGGTGACGGCACGAACCGGTGGGCCGCGGTACACCGGAGCGACGCCGCCCGCCTGGTCACCCTCGGCCTCGCGAAGGCACCGGCGGGTACCCGCGTGCACGCGATCGCGGAGGAGGGTGTGCCGACGCGGGAGATCGCGGAGGCCATCGGTCGCGCGTTCGACCTGCCCGTCGCGCCGATCGCCGCCGATGACGTGCCGGACCATTTCGGGTGGATCGGCACCTTCTTCGCCATGGACCTCGTGGCGAGCAACACCCGGACCCGGGAACTTCTCGGCTGGACGCCCACGGGACCCACCCTGATCGAGGACCTCGACACGGGCGCGTACTCCGTGGGGTGACCGGCCGCGCCGCCGGCGTCACGGTCGGGCGCCCGGGTCCGCGTACGGCTGCACCGGCTTCGGCTGCAGGTTGCCGTTGACGTCGACAAAGGGCCGCGGCACGTTGATGCCGAACGAGGGCAGGAACTCGGGCGGGCTCCCCGGCCGGCACACGGTCGGCGTGAAGTCCAGGTTGGCCAGCAGGTTGTACCCGCTCTGCGGGGACTGCGGGGGACTCCATGCGCTCGGCCGCTGGCTGGTGGCCACGGCGTGCAACTCCACCCAGCCGCCCGGTCCGGCGTAGTCGCGCAGGCCCTGCACGTAGTTCTCCATGATCTTCGTGTAGCTCCGGTTGGCATCCTGCGGGGCGAGCAGGATGCCGGCGGCGGCTTCGCTGCCGAGGACCGGCCCCCACAGGTGGGCCGCGTCGTACTGGCTCCCGGACAGGCCCATGCTGTCCCGGATAATCCACCACTTCTTCTCGTACCCCGCGCGGTCGCTCGCCGGGAGCGAGTCCTTGACGATGCCGTCGATGATGGTGATCCGCTCGCCCTCCGGGCCGGTACGGGCCTCGATGCGCAGGATGCCGGTGCCGTTGGTCTCCGGATCCGTGACGTTGCCGACCAGGATCGGCTTGACGTTGGCGGGCGGTGGAGTCTTGCAGTCGGGTCCGTTGTTCGCGTTGGGCCGCGGGAACAGCCAGTCCGGCAGGGGCGGTGGGACGGGCTGCGGATTGGGGCGGGGCTTCGGCGTGGTACTTGTGGGCGGGTTCTGCGGGCGGGGCCGCAGGGCCTCCTTCAGCAGCGCCTGGAACAGCAGGATGATGATGCGCTGGGCGATGGAGCCGGCGCTGCCGTTGATCCGGGCGCCGGCCGCGGACAGCGGCGGTACCAGGGAGGCGGCCTGCGCCTGGACGGCCGGGTCGGTGGAGTCCAGCACCGGCGCGGCGGGGGCGATCTGGGTGGTGAGGGCGGACCTCGTGGTGGTGAGCAGCGTGGCCGCGGCGTGCAGCGCGGTGCCGATACGCTGGGCCGCCTGCTCGGCCTGGGCCAGGTTCGCGCTCGGCCCGTCCGTCCCGCCCCACCAGCCCCGGAACGCGTCGACGGTTTCGCCGGCGTTGGTACCCCAGACACTGCTGGCGGCTGTGTCCGCGTTGGCCCGGTACCCCCGCAGGGTCGTGGCGAAGGCGAGCCAGGCGTCGCCGGCGGCGGCCAGCCGCGCGGGGTCGCCCGTGGGCCACTGCAGGCCGACCCGCCGCAG
>DATEJJ010000476.1:0-6975 GCA_035278125.1 Rugosimonospora sp. | reverse complement strand
CGCACCGCCAGCCGGGGCAGCGCCGCCGCCTGCCGTACCCGCGCGTCCACCCGTACCGGCTGGGCCGCGTCCAGCAGCGCGCGCAGGTCCGCCTCCCCGCACTCGGCCGGCTCCCCCGCGGCCAGCCCGTCGCTGGCCAGCTCCACCACGTCACCCTCGGGCGACACCGCCAGTACCGCCACCGCGTCCGCGGCGGCCACGTGCCGCACCGTGCTGGCGTACCGCTGCCAGGTGCGTGCCGGCGACTCCTCCCCCGACACGTACAGCAGGTCCCGGCTGACGGTGTACGCGGCCCGCCCGGACCAGAACCGGCGCAGCGTGCGCGGCGGTACGAACGCGAGCACGTACGCGCCGGCCGCCACCAGTGCCACCGCCCGGGTCACCACGCTCGCGTCGGCCGAGAACGGCCGGTACAGCGTGCTCACGATGGACGGGGTCAGCGCGGCCGCCATCAGCCCGGTGGCCAGCGTGGCGTGTACCAGCCGGGCGCGGGCCGGGCCGCTGCGCCGCCGGGTCTCCACCACGAGCAGCCCGGCGGCGAGTGTCTCGGTGCCGATGTAACAGCCCAGTCCCCACAGCGACACGGCCTGCGGGACCGGCCGGGCCAGCAGGGACAGCGGCGCCACCGCGCTGAGGTAGAGCATCGCGGCGACCCAGGACAGCCACTCGGGCAGCGGGCGCAGCAGCGCGACCAGGCGCAGGGTCAGGTACGGCTGGGCGAAGATGAGCAGCACCGCGAGGTCCAGCTCCACGTCCGGCGGCGGGCCCACCAGGCGGCGCAGCAGGTCCAGCGCGAACAGCGCCGCCATCGCGCCGAACATCAGCATCACCGCGCGCTGCAGGTCGTCCCGGCGCCGGAGGTAGGCAACCGCGGCATGCGCGAACACCAGGGCGAACAGAGACTCAATGACCAGCGCCGCCATCAGAATCACCCCCGCAGTAAGGACCACGATAGGCACGTCCCGCGCGGGCCGGCGGCAAATACAACAGACCGGCGGCGGCACCGGTGCGCGCGGATACGACATACGTCATCAGCCGTACCGGCCGCCTCTCCCGCACCACGCCATGGCGCCCCGCAGAGAAAGGCCCGAGCCGGTTCGGCCGAGGCGAGCACCCCGACGCCTCCCGAGGGGAAGACTGGGACGGGTACAGGTGGCCGCGTGCCTCGACGCGCCAAAGCGCTTCGCGCAGCGAACCAGAATTACGGTGTGGCTGGTCCCGCCCGGCCGGGACCAGCCACACCTCCACCCGCCGTAAAGCCTCAGGCGAACATCGTGATCAGGCGAACATCGTCCGGCCGTACCAGTCCTTGGCGTCGGCCAGCCCGGGGAAGGCGAAGAAGTACCCGCCGCCGTAGGGCTGGATGTAGTCCACCAGCGGCTCGTCGATCAGCCGCTTCTGGGTCGCCTCGAACTGCCGCGCGATGTCCTGCATGAACGCCGCGAAGATGAGCCCCACGTCCAGGTTCCCGTTCAGGTCGACACCGCGGTCGTAGTTGTACCCGCGCCGCAGCAGCCGCGTGAGGTCGGTGGCGGCGGTACGCGGGTTGGCCATCCGGATGTGCGAGTCGAGCGGGATGATGTCGCCCTTCGGGTCGTTCGCGTAGCGCGGCGCGTCCAGCTCGACCGCACCGTCCAGCGGGGCGCCCGTGTCACGCTTGCGCCCGAACATCTTCTCCTGCTCGCTGAGCGACACCCGGTCCCAGAACTCCACCAGCATCCGGATCATCCGGACCACCATGTACGTGCCGCCGGCGGTCCAGGCCGGTTCGCCCGAGGCGCCGGACTGCACCCAGACCAGCTTGTCGGCCTCGGGCTCCTTGGGGTTCGCGATGCCGTCCTTGAACCCCATGAGGTTGCGCTGGGTACCCGTCGGCCGCGGCGGCGACTGGAACCCGTTCATCCGGTACCGCAGCTGCATGGCGCCGCGGGTGTGCTTGGTCAGGTCGCGCAGCGCGTGGTGGGCGACGTCCACGTTGTTCGCGCAGATCTGCAGCACCAGGTCGCCGTGGCACCAGGCCGGGTCGAGCGTGTCGTTCGGGAACGTCGTCATCGCGGTGAGCTTCGCCGGCTTCTTGCTGGCCAGCCCGAAGCGCTGGTCGAACAGGGACGCCCCCACGCCCACCGTGATGGTCAGCCCGTCGGAGGGCACGAACGGCCCGACCACGTCGCTGTCGGCCGGTGGCGCGCCGACCCCGAGGTCCACTGTGGAGCCACCGGTGGCCAGCATCCGGGAACGGCCGGCCAGCATCTGGAACAGCGCCGGCAGGTCCGCCTTGCTCGCGGTGACGTCGAAGACGGCGAACGCGCCGGCGCGCTGCGGCGGGGTGAAGACCCCGGCCTGGTGCGCCCCGTGGAACGGGATCAGCTCGGGGGGCGCCTCGGCCGCCTGCGGCGTCGCCGCGTCGGTCCGGGTCGCCGCGACGGCGATACCGGCTACTGCGGCCGCGCCGGCGACCCCGGCGGTGGCCCCCTTGATGAAGCTACGACGTTTCATGTCCATGGGAGGATGCCTGCCTTTACTTCGTTGTGGTCTGGGCCGCGCTGCGGATCTCGAGCAGGTCGGGTACGTTCGACAACGTCTCGAGGAGGCCACTCACCGCGGCGTTGACCGCCTGCCGGTCGGCCAGCGAGGCTTGCGCCAGCGTGGTCCAGTTGGCACCGTGCTTGTTGGCCAGCAGCACCTGCTCCAAGGTGGCCATCTGCTGCTTGGCCAGCGGTACCAGGTCGGGCGCGCGCTTGGTGATCAGGTCGGTCAGCTCACCGAAGACCACCTCGGTGCCCTGCAGGTCCGCGTACGTCTCGGCGAAGGCGGCACCGGAGCCCAGGTCGGTCATGCCGGTCAGGTGGTCGCGCAGCGAGTCCTCCAGGATCTCGTGCGCGCGCAGGGACAGGTCGTTGGGGTCGATGGTCAGCTGCGGCAGCTTGCCGCGCAGCTCGGTGACGTCCGCGCTCAGCTTGTCCACCACCGGGATCAGCGTCGTCGCGCTCTCGCCGTGATACAGGCCGTACTCCACCCGGTGCAGGCCGGTGAAGCCGGGATCCTGCACGCCCTGCGGCAGGCCGCTGGGCAGGCCACCGATCGAGTTGCCCAGGTCCGCGAAGCTACCGTACGCCGCGCCCACCTGCTGCCATATCAGCTGCGCGTTGAGCCAGGCGGTCTTCGCCGCACCCATGTTCGAGCTGGCCAGCGCCGCGTGCAGCGCGCTCACCTGGGTCAGCAGGTCGCCGAGCTTCGGCGTCACGTAGGCCCGGTACTCGGTGACCGGACCGTCCATGTCCTTGTCGGACACCGGCAGTACCGACGGGGCCGACTGGGCGGAGGAGCCGGTCACCTGCTGGACCGCGGAGGCGAGCGTCGGCTGGTCGTTCATGATGCACAGCCACTTGTACCCGCCGTTCGGCAGCGGTACCGACATCGTCCGGTTGATGCCGGGGCCCAGGCCCTCGATCTCGCCGATCACGCCGCCGTTCGAGTCGAGGAGGTAGATCTCGCCGGTGTGGCCCGAATTGTTGACGATGCTGAACGACTGCTGGCTGACGTTCGTGGCCGGCTTCCAGCCCGGCGCGCACTGGCTCGTGGTGATCTGGATGCTCTTCGTCGCGTTGCTCGTGCGGTGGCTGGTGGCGAACCACACCACGCCGGCCGCGGCCACGACCACGACCGCCACGCCCACGCCGATCAGGCGGTTGCGTCCGGTGTGCGAGGGGCGCGGGGCTTCTGTCACAGGCGCGGCCACCGTTACCGTATCGGCACCCGTGGTGGCATCCGCCTTGCCGTCCGCGACAACGTCGTCCATGTCGACCGCGGGTACCCCCGCATCGTTGTCCTCTGTAGACGGTCGTTCGTCGGGCTTGTCGCCCTCTACCTTGGCCTGTCCCATCAGCCCACCCTCCGCTCTGGCACAGTCTTCTGATGTATGTTGTTGTTTTCCCGGCCCGCATGGAGGATCCGGCAATTGGCCGCACATGGTCGGCGACCGGGCATCGCCATCATTGGCCCGGACCGCCACAAAGTCAGCACCGGGTCACTACCTTGTAAGAGTTCACCGGCGTTAGCGAGTCGTAAGACCTGGCCAGAGTGCTTGGCACAGGCCAACTATCGGTCCCCCGGATCCCTGCTCTGACAAGGGATTACATTGGTTCCTACGTATCCCTACACGCCTCGACCGCCCCCTACAGACCGTATTGGTGGGCCTTTACAGCCGCCGATTCGCTGTGGCAGCGTGCTGATCCCAGATGGCCCCGTGACGATTCATCCTCCACACGCCACGGCGGATGGGCGCCTCGTCCGGGAAGTGACACCACCAAGGGAGGACGTCTTGCGCACCACGTCAGGCACCACAGCTCGGCTACTCATCGGCGCGTCGGCCGGACTATTGGCTCTGTTGGTTTCCGCCGGCTGCAGCTCCGGGTCCAGCTCCAGCGGCTCCACCTCCTCCGGCACCGGCGGTGGCGGCGCGGCCGCCGGCGGCGGCGCCTCCACCACCATCACCGAGGTGCTCGGGCCCCCGGACAAGTACTCGTTCTCGCCGGCCACCGTCACCGTCGCGAGTGGACAGGCACTCGCCATCACCAACAAGAGCGACGAGGACCACGACCTCACCTGCACGCCTGACCCGGGCGTCAGCGCGGACATGCTGAAGGTCGCGAAGTCGGGTTCCGCGTCGGTGACGTTCAGCAAGGCCGGCACGTACAACTGCGTCAGCCAGAAGGGCGCGAAACTGACCGTGACCGTGAGCTGAACCGAGACCCGCTGGCCTCGACCCTCTCGCCGGGAGTCTCAGGCACGCTCCCCCGAGGCCAGCCAGAGTCCCTGGTGCCCACCGCGACCAGACGGTGGGCGCCAGGGACTTCGCACGTCCGGGCTCAGGTCGGCGTCGACACCCAGTCGGGGTGCGCCGCGACGAACGCGTCCACGGTGTCGTCGTTCACCGCCCGCAGCAGCTCCATGCTGAGCGGGCTCAGCAGCTCGTAGTCGATGCCCCCGATGACTTTCGGGTTCAGCCTGCCGGCATTGGTCTTCACGGTGATCAGGCTCCCCGGCGTGATGGCGCGCATCGCGTACAGCCAGTCCGCCGGCGGGATGCCGCCGCTGTCGATGGTCATGGTGCGCCGGGTGGCGGCCAGGATCGAGCCCAGCTTCGTGACGTCGGTGAGCGTACCGGTGTGCAGCAGCTTGGTGAACACCGCCCGGATGAACTGCTGCTGGTGCCGCTGCCGGCCGTAGTCGAGGTCGTGCAGCTCCAGCAGGTCCCGCTGGCGCACGTAGTCCAGCGCCTGCCAGGCGGCCAGGTGCTGGCAGCCCTTCTGGTACACCACCGGCTGCACCCCGGGTACCCGGCGCCCGACCGTACCGTCGCTGTTGATGTGGAACGGCGCCCTGCGCTGCCCGCTCGCGGTGAATCCGATGTGGATGGACGTGGTCTTCTCGTCCACGCACAGGTCCACCCCGCCCAGCACGCCGACCAGTTGCTGGAAGCCACTGAAGTCGATGACCGCCGCCGCGTCCGGGACGATCCCGGTGATGGACTCGATGGTGCGGGCCAGCAGCTGCACGCCGCCCGCGATACCGCCGCCGTTGCGGTGGCCGAACGCGAACGCCGCGTTGATCTTCTGCACCCCGAACCCGGGTACCCGCACGTAGGTGTCCCGCGGCACCGACACCAGGTACGCCCGGTCGTGGCCGGCCGCCACGTGCAGCAGCATGATCGAGTCCGCCCGTACCAGCGCGGTCGGGTCCTGGCCGGGCCGGTTGTCCAGGCCGACCAGCAGGATGGTCTTCGCCCCGGTGACGGTCACGTGCTGCTCCCGGGCCTGCGTGCCGGCGCCGCCGAGCAGGTTCTGCTGGGTCACGCTCCGGTTCGCGGCGGTGACCAGGACCCGGGCGCCGATGACCACGGAGCCGCTGGCGACCACGAGCAGCGCGCCGAACAGCAGGCACAGCCGGGCCCAGAGCGGGGACCTGCGGCGGGTACGGGCGCGGGGCGGTGGCACGGGCGGTCTCCGTCCGTCGGTGAATGGCCTTCACCGGGAAGACGGGTCCGCGGGCCGGAAACGTTGCGCCGACCGCGACGGCGTCAACTGGCGTCGATGAAGCGCTGCGCCTCGCGGGACAGGTCGTGCCGGGACAGCCGGGCCAGGGCGGGCGGGGGTACCACGAGGACGGGGCAGATCGCGTGCCGGGCGCAGTACCGCGCCACCGAGCGGGACCACGCGCGGCGCAGCCGGCGGCGCTGGCAGTCCCCGACCACGAGCAGGTCGTCGTCGCGGTCGGACAGGTCCACCAGGCAGCGGGACGGCGCGCCCTCCGGTGCCAGCACCCGCACCTCGACGTCGCCGGGCAGCCCGCCGAGCGCGGTGGCGAACGCGCCGTACACGGTCAGCGCCGCCTCGTCGACCAGTTCCTGGCGCCAGGCCCGCAGCCCGACACCCTGGCCGGCGTACGGCATGGTCCAGGCCCGCACCGCGCACAGCGAGGTACCGCGGCGGCGCGCCTCCGCCACCGCGCAGCGCAGCGCCTGCAGGCCGGCCAGGCAGTCGTGCACCCCGACGATGACCCGCCCGGTCCCCTGGTTCGTCATGGCAGCCCTCCTCACCCGTGCCGTCAGCCGCCGGTCGTGCCCCGGCCGCCGTCCACTCAGGCCAGTTGCTTGAGACCAGTCTGGAGCGCGGTAGCGACCAGGTCGAGAGCCTGGCGGAAACGTACCCTCGCACGCCTGCTCGCACACCGCGCCGCGCGCGGGGTCAGCCTTGCGGTGCCTGCTGATCCGGTCATTTCATCATCATCAAGATGATTGCCATGGCAGCATCTATTCCGGGCGCAGGTAGGACATCGAACCGCGGGAGGTAACCAGGCATGGGCGGCGAGCACGAGCCGGGGCAGGGACCAGTCGCGGGCGCGGATCCGGCCGCCGGCGGGCAGCCGGCGCGGCGCCGGCTGTGGCAGCGGCGCCCGTACCAGATCGCGGCCGCC
>DATEJJ010000475.1:0-5369 GCA_035278125.1 Rugosimonospora sp. | reverse complement strand
AGCTGCTCGCGCAGCCGCTGCGCGGACAGCCGGCCCGCCTCTGCCGCCACCCACAGCCGCAGCAGGGCGTCGCGCCCGGCCGGGGTACGCAGCTCCGGCCGCTCCCGCCAGGCCCGGGTCACCACGCCGATCATCCCGTACTCGCGGGGTACCGGTCCACCGCCGATGGAGACCCGCTCGTTCATCAGCGTGGTGCGCGCGACCAGCCAGCCCTCACCCTCGGCCCCGATCCGGTGCGCGTCCGGGATCCTGACCCCGCTCAGGAACACCTCGTTGAACTCCGCCTCGCCGGTGATCTGGCGCAGCGGCCGCACCTCGACACCCGGATCGCTCATGTCGCAGGCGAAGTACGTGAGCCCGGCGTGCTTGGGCACCGACGGGTCGGTACGCGCGATGAGGATCGCCCAGCGCGCCTCGTGCGCCATCGAGGTCCACACCTTCTGCCCGTCCACCACCCAGCCGTCCCCGTCGCGTACCGCCCGGGTGGCCAGGGACGCGAGGTCGGAGCCGGCACCCGGCTCGCTGAACAGCTGGCACCACACCTCCTCGCCGGTCCACAGTGGACGCAGCCAGCGCCGGCGCTGCTCGTCGGTGCCGTGCCGCAGGATGGTCGGCGCCGCCATGCCCAGCCCGATGCCGGTACGCAGCGGCTCGTTGTCCGGCGCGCCGGCCCGGAGCATCTCCGCCTCCACAGTGGACTGCATCGACCGGGGCAGGCCCAGCCCGCCCAGCCCGACCGGGTAGTTCACCCAGGCGAGCCCGGCGTCGAAGCGGGCGCGCAGGAACTCCGCCCGGGGCGTACCGGCGGGTTCGTGCGCGGCCAGGAACTCGCGCACCCGGGCGATGAGCTCATCCGTCTCCATACAGCTCCTCGATGACGTGGGCGTGGTTGGCGTGCACCGCCGAGCGCTTGAGCTTCAGCGTCGGGGTCAGCTCCCCGTCCGCGAGGGTGAAGTCGCGGTCCAGGATGGCGAAGCGCTTGATCCGCGCCGGCTGGGAGACCTGCGCGTTGGCCCCGTCCACGATCTCCTGCACCAGCGCGCGCACCTGCGGGCACCCGGCGAGCGCGGACATGTCGTCGGGCAGCCCCCGGTCGCGCGCCCAGGGCAGGATCTCGTCGGGGTCCAGCGTGATCAGGGCCACCGGGTACGGGCGCCGGTCGCCGTACAGCACCGCCTGCGAGATCCACCGGGACTGGCGCAGCACGTTCTCCAGCGACGCGGGCGCGATGTTCTTGCCGCCCGAGGTGATGATGATGTCCTTCTTCCGGCCGGTGATGGTGAGGAAGCCGTCCGCGTCCAGCTCGCCCAGGTCGCCGGTGTGCAGCCATCCGTCCACAAGGGACTCGCGGGTCGCCTCCGGATCCTGCCAGTACCCGGCGAAGATGTGCGGGCCGGCCATGAGGATCTCCCCGTCCTCGGCGATCCGGATGCTGACCCCCGGCGCGGCCACGCCGACGGTACCGAGGCGGTGGTGGTCCAGGGTGCTGACGGTACCGCAGCCGGTGCTCTCGGTCATGCCGTACCCCTCGACCAGCGGTACCCCGGCGGCGTGGAAGAACTCAAGCACGCCCAGCGAGATCGGCGCCGCCCCGGACAGCGCCAGCCGCAGCCGCCCGCCGACCGCGGCGCGTACCGTGGCGTCGTCCACCCGGCCGGCGAGCGCGGTGTGCAGCTTCTCGAAGATGCGCGGTACCGACGGCAGGAACGTCGGGCGCACCTCGGCCAGCTCCGCCACCACCCGCCGCACGTCCCCGCCGAAGTACGCCAGCGTGCCGCCGGAGTGCAGGCAGCCGAACTGCACCAGCTGCGCGAAGACGTGCGCCAGCGGGAGGAACAGGTACACCACGTCGTCCGCGGTGACGTAGGACAGCTCCTCGGTGATCTCGCACAGCGCCAGCCAGTTGAGGTGGGTCAGCACGCAACCCTTCGGCGGCCCCGTCGTACCCGAGGTGTAGATGATCACGCACGGATCGTCCGGTACCACCGCGGCCTGGCGCCGGACCAGCTCGCCGTCCCAGTCCGCGCCCCGCCCGGCGGCGACCAGGTCGTCCACGGTCGACTGTCCCGGGTGGAGGATGGTCTTCGCGCCGGAGTTGCCGACGATCCACTGCCGCTCCGCGTCGGAGCTGGTCGGGTAGATCGGCACCACCACGCCGCCGGCCGCGGTGACGGCCAGCCCGAGCTGTGTCCACTCCGGACACGTGTCACCGAGGACGCACACCCGGTCACCGGGGGCCAGGCCGGTCTCCACCAGCCCGGCCGCGATGGCGTGCACCGTGTCCGCCAGCTCCGCGAACGACTGGTCCCGCCAGGCGCCGTCCCGCTTCCAGCGCAGCGCCGGTCTGTCGCCGTACCGGGCCGCGGCGTCGAAGGGCAGCTCGGCGATCGTACGGGAGATCATGCGGGGACCACCTCCACCGGGATTCCGTTGAGCACAGCCGTACCGGACAGCGGATCGATGCTCAGGTCGTCGGTGAGCAGGTTCGTGTTCACTCCGGCCGAGGCGCGCCGCGCCACCGACAGCTCGACGCCGGGCAGGTCGTGGCCGAACCCGTGCGGGATGCTCACCACGCCCGGCGCGATGTCGTCGCTCACCTCCACCGGCAGCTCGACCTGGCCCACCCGGGAGGTGACCCGGGCCTGCCCGCCGGGTACCAGCCCGAGTCGCTGCGCGTCGCCCCGGTTCACCACGAGGGTACACAGTGGACGGCCCTTCACCAGCGCCGGTACGTTGTGCATCCAGGAGTTGTTGGTACGCAGGTGCCGCCGCCCGATCACCACGAAGTCCCGCCCCGCGGGCCGGGGCTCCATGGTGGACACTTCGGCGGCGATGGGCGCCGGGCACAGCTCGATCCGGCCGGACGGGGTACGCAGCACCTCCGGTACCCGCGGCTCCAGCGGTCCCAGGTCCACCCCGTGCGGCTGCGCGAGCAGCTGGTCCAGGGACAGCCCGTACGGGCCGGCCCGCAGCCGGTCGTCCAGCAGCCGCCGCTCCTCGCCCGGCCCGTCAGTCTCGACCTCCGGGCCGCGCCCGGCCAGGATCGCGATCAGCCGGAGCAGGATGTCGCTCTCGTCCAGCGCGCCCGGCGCCAGCGGCACCACCGGCGGCGAGAACCGGGCCACGTTGCGCACCGCGAAGTAGTAGAAGGACACGTCGTAGTGGGCGGCCTGGCTGGGTGGCGGGGGCGGCAGCAGCACGTCGGCGTGGCGGGTGGTCTCGTTCACGTACGGGTCCACGCTCACCAGGAAGTCCAGCCCGGCCACCGCCGCGTCCAGCCGGGCCGCGTTCGGCAGCGAGAGCACCGGGTTGCCGGCCACCGTGACCAGCGCCCGTACCTGTCCCGGGCCGGGCGTGAGGATCTCGTCGGCCAGCGTCACCGCGGGCAGTTCGCCGAGCACCTCGGGCAGCCCGCGTACCCGGCTGTGCCAGCGCCCGGTGGCGAACCCCTTGCCGGTACCGGTGCCCCGGCGGGCGTGCGCGGGCAGCGGGAACATCGCGCCACCGGGCCGGTCCAGGTTCCCGGTCAGCACGTTGAGCACGTCCACCAGCCAGCTGGTGACGGTGCCGTGCCGGACGGTGGTGGTGCCGATCCGTCCGTACACGGCGGCGCTGGGCGCGGCGGCGAGCTCCACGGCCAACTCGCGGATGGCCGCCGCGTCCACACCGCAGGTGGCCGCCACCACCTCCGGCGGGAAGCCGGCCGTGAGCTCCCGCACACCGTCCACACCGGACACGTGCGGGGCCAGCGCGCCCAGCGCCACCAGGTCCCGGGCGAACAGCTCGTGCACCATGCCGAGCAGCAGGTACGCGTCCGTGCCCGGGCGGATGGGCAGGTACCGGTCGGCGACCCGGGCGGTACGGGTGCGCCGCGGGTCGACCACCACCAGCCGCCCGCCCCGCTGGCGCAGCGCCGCCAGCCGGCCGGGCAGGTCGGGCGCCGTCCACAGTGACCCGTTCGAGGAGTACGGGTCGGCGCCCAGAACCAGCAGGAAGTCGGTACGGTCCACGTCCGGTACCGGGATGGCCATCGGGTTGCCGTACAGGTACCCGCACGCCACGTGCTTCGGCATCTGGTCCACTGTGGACGCGGTGAACACGTTGCGGGAGCCGAGCGCCTTGCGCAGCGGGGCGGCGAACAGGCTGCCGGCCAGCGTGTGCACGTTCGGGTTGCCCAGGTACAGCCCGACCGCGTCCCGCCCGTGCGCCTCGATCACCCGGGTCAGCCCCGCGTGTACCGCCGCGAACGCCTCGTCCCAGGTCGCCGGTACCAGCTTGCCGTCCCGGCGTACCCGCGGCGTGCGTACCCGGTCCGGGTCGGCGTCCAGCTCGCCCAGGGCCGCGCCCTTCGGGCAGATGAACCCGTGGCTGAGCGGGTCCGCCCGGTCCCCGCGCGCGCCGGTGATCCGGCCGCCGGCCACGGTCACCTCCAGCCCGCAGGTCGCCTCGCACAGCGGGCAGGTCGTGTACGCGATCTCCGCCATCCGGTCCCTCCTCGGCTCCCATGCAAGCCCGGCCCCACCCGCAACCGTCAGTGCGGGAACCACAACACCTAAGGGTGCCCGTCCATCGCGTCCAGCGCCCGGGCCAGCTCCAGCCGGGACGCGACCCGCAGCTTGGCGTACACCCGGGACAGGTACACCTCGATGCTGCGCGGGCTGTAGTGCAGCGCGGCGGCGATCTCCCGGTTGCGCATGCCCTGCTGCACCAGCCGGGCCACCCGCTCCTCCGACTCGGTCAGCAGCCCGGCCCCGCCCTGCCGGGCCCGCGGTACCTTCGCCCCCAGCTCCTGCAGCCGCCGGCCGGTACGCCGCCGCAGCCCGTGCGCGCCCACCCGGGCGAACAGCCGGTACGCCTCGACCAGCGCCGGTACCTCCTGCTCCACCTGTTCACCCAGGGCCAGCTGCGCCCGGGCCCGCTCGAACGCCAGCCCGCCGGCCTGCGCGTGCGCCACCGCCGCGCGCAGCGCCTCCGGATCGCCGCGTACCTGCCCGAGCGCCCGGTACAGCGTGGTCTGCGACCAGGGCGAGACGCGCGAGGTGGCCACCTCGGAGATCGACTTCGCCAGCGCCTCCAGGTCCTCGCCGGGCGGGCGCAGCTCGATCAGCCGGGCGAGCAGCAGGCACCCGTACGGCGCGCCGCCGTCCGCGTCCAGCGCGGCGCGCAGGGTGACCGCCGCCGCCGCCGCGTCCCCGACCGCCGCCTGGTACCCGGCCACCGACCAGGCGTGCAGGTCGGCCAGGTTCGGCATGCGCGGGGCGGGGCGGGCGGCCAGCGCCGCGGCCAGGGTCAGCTCGCCGCGCCAGGTGCGCATCTCCAGCTCCACCGCGCCCAGGGCGGCGGCCAGCATGGTCTGGTGCCGGATGGTC
>DATEJJ010000474.1:0-4719 GCA_035278125.1 Rugosimonospora sp. | reverse complement strand
CGCCTGGAGGCCGTGCTGGGCAGCCGGGCCGCGACGTTCTTCACGGTACCGGTGGTGAGCCCGCTGCTGCTCGCCGTGATCCCGTTCCTGCTGTACTTCACGCCGGTCTACCGGCTGAGCCTGACCCACCCGGCGCTGCTGCCGCCGGTGCACCTGGTGCTGCTGCTGGTCGGGGTGGCCGTGCTGGTGCCGCTGTGGGAGGCGGACACGCTGGCCACCCGGGTGCCGTACGCGCTCGCCCTGCTGTTCGCGCTGATCGAGCTGCTGGCCGACGCGGTGCCCGGCATCGTGGTGCGGCTGGACACGCACCTGCTCGCGGCCGGCTACTTCGCCGCCCTGGCCCGGCCGTGGGGGCCGAGCCCGCTGCACGACCAGCAGCTCGGCGGCGACCTGCTGTGGTGTGTGGGCGAGGCGGTCGACCTGCCGTTCCTGGCCCTGCTCGTGGTGCAGTGGGTCCGCGCGGACGCGCGCGAGGCGGCCCGGGTCGACCGGGAGCTGGACCTGGCCGCGGATCCGGACGAGCCGCTGCAGCGGCCGTGGTGGGAAACGGGATGAGCCAGGCGAGTTACCCTGGTTGCCGTGAGGCTGCCTCGGGTGTTGCTGTGCGCGGTGCTGGTCCTGCTGGCGGGCTGTGGCCGGACGGCCACGCCCTCGGCCGCGCCGGGTCCGAGCGCGCCGCCGAGCCAGGCCGCGCCGCAGCCCAGCGCGGTCGTGTCGCTGAGCAACTCGCCGTCGGTGTCCGCGGCGATGGTCTGCGCGGACGAGGCGCAGCACGACATCCAGGCCGCGCTCGGCGTGGCGCCGCCGAAGCCGCCGGCGTCCACCTGGGCCGATCACCTGTTCACGTGTACCTACACGTACCCGTTCGGGGTCATGGTGCTGTCCGTCAAGGAGCTGCCGGACGAGGCGTCCACGCAGGCGTACCTCGCCGACATGCGCAAGCAGCACCCGGGCGGCGGTGAGCTGCCCGGCCTCGGCCAGGGCGCGTACGAGGCGCCGAACGGCTCGATGCTGGTACGCAAGGACTTCAAGGTGCTCTGGGTGGACGTCACCGGCCTGCCGGACAAGTTCGGCCCGCTCGCGGTGAGCCGCGCCGACGCCGGCTTCCGCGTCGCCACCGTCATCATCGGCTGCTGGACCGGGGCCTAACGAGGCTGCTGGACGCCGTCAACGTAGAGGTCGACCTTCTCGTTGTAGAAGCAGGCCAGACCGGCGATCTTCTGGCTCTCCGGCAGCGGGGTGCGGTAGATCCAGACCAGGTCGGGGTACGTCCTGCCGCCCACCTCCAGCGTGAAGTACCCCGCGGTGCCCTTGTACGGGCAGTGCGTCTGCGAGTCCGACGGGCGCAGCAGGTCCCGCCGCAGGTCGTTGAGCGGCAGGTAGTACCGGGTCGGCAGGCCGGTCTCGAAGAGCAGGTGCGGGGAGCGCGACTCCGCGATCGTCACCCCGTCCACCTCGACGCGTACGTGCCGGCTGCTGGCCAGGATGTCCACGCGCGTGTACGGGCTGCGCGGGTGCGTGTAGACCGGCTCGTCCTCCTCCAGCCACTCGTCCATCGCGTCCCAGTCCAGGCGTACCGCCGTGCGCAGCGGCTCCAGCGGCGAGTCCGGGTACCGGCGGGCCACCCCGGCTCCGGTACCGCCCGCGGTCTTCACGTCGAGGATCTCGGCGGTACCGCGGCTCGGCGAGTGCTCGGTCGCGCCGGTGGGTACCAGCTCCGCCGTGATGTCGGCCGCGGGGATGTAGTAGGTCGGGTAGTACGGGATCTCCCAGACCAGCAGCGGGCTGGTCGTGTCGGCGACCAGCCGCCCGTGCAGGTACGCCCGCACCCGCTTCGCGCTGGCCTCCACGCGTACCCGCCCCCGACTCGCAGTGTCCATCCCACAAAGTTATCGCGGCCGCTTGGCGGCGGACGGCGGGGCTTGACCATCTTCTGTACGATCCCGCGACGGAGGCAACGAGTCGGGCGGGACTGTGCGTCATCTATACGGTCGGCGCACGCCGACCCCGGACGCCAGAGGAGCCGCATGACCCTGACCATCCGACGAATCGCCGTGGCCGCACTGGCCGGTGCCGCGCTCCTGGTGGGCGCGTCGGTACCCGCCTACGCGATCGCCAACGGCACCCCGGTCGAGGAGGGCCACTACCGTTTCGCCGTCAAGCTGGTGATGACGAACATCCCGCGCCCGGACGGCAGCCACTACAACAGCGGGTGCACCGGCGCGCTGATCGCACCACAGTGGGTGATCACCGCCGGGCACTGCGAGCACGACGTGAACCGCAACCCGGTCAGCGGGCCGGTACCGTACAGCACCACCGCGATCATCGGGCGTACCGACGACGCGGACACCAACGGGTTCGTCATCAGCGCGGTGGAGGTGTTCCAGTCACCGAGCAATGACATCGCGCTGCTGAAGCTGGCCAGTCCGGTGCACGGGATCCGGCCGCTGCGGGTGTCCCGGCAGGGACCGGCCGCCGGCGAGATCCTGCGCATCACCGGCTGGGGTTCGCTCAGCGACGTGAACGCGACGCCCGCGACGCACCTGCAGACCGGGCAGGTGAAGGTGGCCACGGTGGCGGACACCACAGTCGGCGTGGTGGGCTACCAGCCGCTGCCGACCACGAGCGCGTGCCTGTACGACTCGGGGGCGCCGTACTTCTTCGAGCCCAAGCACGGGGAGCCGAGCCTGGTGTCGATCGAGAGCTCGGGGCCGGACTGCCCGCACGACCAGGTGGAGACAACGTCCAGAGTGGACGTCGTCGCCGCCTGGATCCGCTCCACCATCCACTGAGGACGGTGAACCGGCGCGGCCCGCGGGCCGCGCCGGTTCAGCTGGTCACGTCGTGCAGGCGGGGTACGTCGGCGAGCAGGCGCTGGGTGTACTCCTGCGTCGGGTTGAAGATGACCTGCTCGACCGGGCCGGACTCGACCAGCTGGCCGCTCTTCATCACCAGTACCCGGTCGCTGAGGTAGCACGCCTGGCCGATGTCGTGCGTGATGAACAGCACCGTGAGGTCGGTGTTGTCGCGCAGGTCGATGAGGACGTTGAGGATGTTGGCGCGCAGCGACGCGTCCAGCATCGAGGTGGCCTCGTCGGCGATGAGCAGGACGGGCCGCATCATGAGCGCCCGGGCGATCATCACCCGCTGCCGCTGGCCACCGGAGAGCTGGTGCGGGTACTTGTCCAGCATCTCCTTCGGGCGCAGGCCGACCTGTTCGAGCGCGGCCGTCATGCGGGTCTCCAGCTCCTCGGTGCCGAGCAGGCGCCGGGACCGGCTGAGCATCCAGCGGATCGTGAAGAACTGGTTGAACGCGCTGAACGGGTCCTGGAACACCGCCTGCACCTGGTGCCAGTAGTCCCGCAGGGCGCGCCCGCGCAGTGCGGTGGCGTCGGTACCGTCCAGGCTGACGGTGCCCGAGGTGGGCTCCAGGAGGCGCAGCACCATCCGGGCGAGGGTGGACTTGCCGCTGCCGCTCTCCCCGACGACGGTGGTGATGGAGCCGCGGTCGAGGTCGAAGGTGACGTCGTCCACCGCGCGAACCGCGTTCTCACCGCGCCCGAACACCCGGGTCAGCGACTTCACCCGCAGCAGCGGGGCCGGTGCGCCGGTCACAGCGCCGCTCCCACGGCTTCGCCCCGGTGCTGCTGCGCCCACCAGCAGCGGGCGTACTGGCGCTCGCCGCCGACCGTGGGCGGGTCGGTCAGGCACACGTCCATCTTGAGGCTGCACCGGGGATGGAACCGGCAGCCGCCCGGCGGATCGCCGAGGTCGGGTGGCGAGCCCTTGATGCCGGTGATGCGGCGGGTACGGATCTGCGGCTCGGGTACCAGCACCGAGGACAGCAGCGCCCCGGTGTACGGGTGGTGCGCCCGGTTCACGATCTCGTCGGTGCTGCCCACCTCGACCACCTGGCCGGCGTACATGATGGCGATGCGGTCGGCGATGGTACGCAGTACCGGCAGGTCGTGGGTGACGAAGATGATGCCGCCGACCAGCTTGCGGTGCAGCAGCTCGCGCAGCAGCTCGACGAGGACCCGCTGGGTGGACACGTCCAGCGCGGAGGTCGGTTCGTCGGCGATCAGCAGCGCCGGATTGAGCAATGTGGACAGTACGGTGACCACGCGCTGCTTCATGCCGCCGGAGAGCTGGTGCGGGTACGCGCCGAGGACGCGGCGGGGCAGGTCGAGCTGGTCCAGCCGCTCCGCCGCGCGGTCGATCGCCTCGCGCTTCCTGACCTCGGGCTGGTGCGCGCGGATCACGTCGATGGCGAAGTCGCCGATACGCAGGGTGGGGGACAGCGAGTTCATCGCGCCCTGCGGCAGCAGCGAGACCACCTGGCCCCGCCACGACCGGGGTGGTCGCTGGTCCGGGTCGAAGGACAGCTTCCGGCTGCCGACCTCCAGCTCGCCACCGAGCACGTAGAGCGGGGGCCGGGCGGTCAGCGACAGTACCGCGGCGAGGGTGGACTTGCCGCAGCCGGACTCGCCGGCGATGCCGAGGACTTCGCCGTGGGCGAGGGTGACGGACACGTCGTCCACGGCCACGGTGTCGCGCTTCGCCCCGGCGTACGCGGCGCGCAGGTTGCGGGCGGCGAGCAGCGGCCCGTCGGTACCGGCCTCGGGGGTGTACGGGGTCATCGGGTGCGCTCCGTCGGGGCGGGGGCCGGCGGGGCGGCCGGTAGCGGTACCGGCACGGCCGTGGCGGCCACACCGGGGG
>DATEJJ010000473.1:0-16539 GCA_035278125.1 Rugosimonospora sp. | reverse complement strand
TACTCCGACACATACTTCGACGCACCCGGCGAGACCCTGGCCGCGCGCGAGCGGGAGCTGCGGGTCCGCACGATCGCGGGCCCGAGCGGTACCCGTCACTTGCTCACGTTCAAGGACCGCCCCGTCGACGAGGCAACCCAGTCCAAGCCCGAAGTCGAGATTGCGGTCAGCGACCCAACGGCCGCGGCCGCGATCCTGGCCGGCCTCGGGTACCCGCCTGGCCTTTCCTTCACCAAGCAGTGCGTCAACTACCAGGTCACTCGCTGGGGGCGGCAGTTCCTGGCCAGCCTCGTGACCGTACCGGAGATCGGTGGCACGTACCTCGAAGTCGAGACCCAGGCCCGCGAGGACGACGTGGAGCCAGCCCTGTCCGCGATCCGCTCGCTGCTGGCCGATCTGGGTGTCGGCGAGAATGAGTGGACGACTGACACCTACACCGGCGCCGTCCGGGGCGCCCGAGCCGCGTAGGTCGTAAGTGAGGGTGCGGTTGTGCGACACACGTCCGCACCCTCACATCACAGTTTGGTCCACTGTGGAGTTCTCAATGAACGTCGGCAGGATGCCGGCTGCCGATGTCCTCAGTGGGGCGGTCGGCGCTGGACCGGCGGTTGCACCGCGGCTTCGGCCAGCCGCGTCCGCCGTGTGCGACGCGGGTGAGTACCCAGAGGTAGATCGCCAGGACGGCGATGCCGGCGGCGAGGTTGAGCAGGGCCCAGAGCATGGTTCGACCTCCCTTCGAGAAGTCGACGGATGATGCAAGTCCCTAGATCGCTACTTGTATTACGTCTTTCCTGTTAGGAGGGTAGGCGTGTTGGCACGCACAGGCAAGATGTCTTACGTGGCGACCTCGCCGGGGGTCGACAAAGGCGGTTGTCCGGCGCGTAGCCTGTCGCCGTAAGACGTCCTACAAGCAGGAGGAACGCCGCGTGGCCTTGATCGAGCCGCCGAAGGCGCAGTACGCGCAGATCGCCACCGAGCTGCGCAGGCGTATCGACAGCGGCGCCTACCCGCCGGGCAGCGCGTTTCCCAGTGAGCCGCGGCTGGCTGACGAACTGGGCGTCTCTCGTGTCACGGTCAACAAGGCGATCACGCTGCTCCGCGCTTCGGGCGACGTCAAGGTCAGGCGGGGCTCAGGTACGTTCGTGCGCAGCCTTCCCCGGATCACCCGCGATGCGGTTGGGCGGTACGCGGCCCGGATGGAGGGATCGGGCGCCGGCGAAGTCGAGGTCCGCAAGCTCAACCTCCAGTCGTTCACGAAGTACCGCGAGATCGCCCGCATATCCTGCTCGGAGCAGGTGGCTACGCATCTGGGGCTGGAGCCCGGCCAGGACGTTCTCGTGCGCCGCCGTGTGCTGTACGCCAACGCGGAGCCCACCCAAATCGCTGACTCGTACTACCCCTGGTCGATCGCCGGGCAGAGCAAGGCACTCATGCGCGAGGACGCAGGCCAGGGCGGCTCGTACGCCCGGCTGGCCGACCTCGGCCACGGACCGGCCTGGTTCGCCGAGGACATCGTGTCGCGTACGCCCGACGAAGCGGAGCAGCGCCTGCTGGAGATCGAGCCGACGCAGCAAGTGTTCGAGATCTGGCACGTTGCGTACACCGGGCAGGACCTGCCGGTGGAGCTCGGCGTCCACGTCATGCCGGTCCACCTGTGGAAACTGCGGTACCGGTGGAACGACCCGCCAGCCGGTAGGGCAGCCCGATGAGAGAGGTTCGGCTGGCCTGTGAGCCGGCTCCCGGCCGCGACGTCAACGAGGACGCCGCGTTCGTGGTAGGTGAGCTGGTCGGCGTGCTCGACGGCGTTACCCGTGCCGACGGCATGGACGACGGCTGCAGCCACGGACCCGCCTGGTATGTCCAGCGCCTGGCCGGCCACCTCGGCGCTGCGTACACGGCCGCGCCGGCCGCCGATCTGCCCACGCTGCTCGCGACGGCGATCGACGCCGTGCGAGGTGACCACGCAGGCACCTGCGACCTGAGCCGCCCCAGCACGCCTGCCGCGGCGGTATGCCTCCTCCGGGCCTGCGCCGCGCACGCCGACTACCTGATCCTGTGCGACACACCGCTCGTGCTGGACCAGGGCGACCACGTCGAGGTCGTCACCGACGACCGATTCACCAGCACGATCCACCGCATCCGCCAGGCGGTCGGCGCCTCCCCGGTACGCCAGTCGACGGTTGAGAAGTACGAGTACATCAACCAGCCGGACGGCTACTGGATCGCGGCAGCCGAGCCCCGGGCGGCCTTCGAGGCAGTCACCGGCCGCGCTCCGCTCGATGGTCCGCGCCGGGTCCGTCGGGCCGCGTTGCTGACCGACGGGGCTTCCTGCGCCGTCGACCAGTTCGGCCTGTTCGACTGGCCCACCCTGCTCGACCTGGTCGCCGACCGCGGCCCGGCTGAGCTGATCCGCCGCGTGCGCCACGCCGAGACCTGCGGTGCGACCGGACCAACAAGCTTCCGGTACAAGCGCCACGACGACGCCAGCGTGGCCCTCTGCCTCTTCTAGGAGCAGTCATGACACAGCCCAGTCGCCACTCCGTCAGCGTCTCCGCCGTCGTAACCGATGACGCCGGCCGTGTCCTGGTGATCCAGCGTCGTGACAATGGCCAGTGGCAGATTCCAGGTGGGGTGCTCGAACTCGATGAGTCCATCCCCGCTGGCGTGCGCCGCGAGGTCCATGAGGAAACCGGCCTCCACGTCGAGCCGGACCGGCTGACTGGCGTGTACAAGAACCTGCGTCTAGGCGTGGTCGCCCTGGTCTTCCGCGCCCACGCGGTCGGCGGTAGTACCCGCTCAACCGATGAGAGCACCCAGGTCGCCTGGTGGACTCCCGACCAGGTAACAGCCGGCATGTCCGATGCGTTCGCCGCGCGTGTGCTCGACGCCCTGGATCCGACCGACGTCGCCGTGCGACTGCACGACGGTACCCACTTCCTCGATCAGGACAGTGCGAACCTCTCGTAGCCGGGCCCGGTGCAGATGCGGGCGGCGTGATTATCCGCTCAGGAGATCGGCGCGGTGCAGCCAGGCCGTCTGGAGCAGGTGGAAGGCCACGGGCGCCAGGGGTGTGCGCGCGAGTCGGCGCATGCTGTCGGCGGTGAACGGGATGCCCACGGAGATCTGATCGGGGCCGTCCTCGGCGACGAGGTCGCCTTCCTCGTTGTGGGCGGCCACGGTACCGAAGATGTCGTCGAACCCATGGGCGTCGACTACGACGACGGTCTGAGCCTCTACCCACCAGGTCAGCGGCTCGACCACGATGCCGAGGCACACAGCGCGGAGCCGGCCAGCCCGACGGGCCTGGTCGAGTGAGCGGTACGGCTCGGCCGTGTAGTCGACGCCGCCAGTGTCGTCAGGGTCGTGTTCGGGGCGGCCGAGCAGCTCCTCGCTCATCTCGCGCATGATGTTGCGCCACAGGTCGAGGTCCTCAACCCACTGGGTGGCCGACGATGGCTGGAACGTACCTGCCGGGATCACGTGGTACATGCCGCCCGCGGACGCGACCGCCGCGGCGTTGCGCTTGTGCAGCAGGACGGTGGCGGTACCGGATTCGGTGCGACGCATGGTCAGCGTGTTGATCGACATGGCCATGGGGCGGCGCAGGAAGTCGAACGGGTCCCGGACGGCGCCGCGAAACGGTAGTTGGCTGGCCGAGGGTGGCTGTTGCCCGTTGGCCAGCCACGCTTCGGCATGTTCATGGGCGAGCGCCTCGCAGACGTCCAGAGCGGTGAAGTAGGTGGTCCGGTCGAACCGGAGCTGTCCGCGCGTACCCGTCCATGCGATGGCCGTGGGGCGGTAGCAGGGCCGGTCGTCGAACAGGCTCGGTCGGGCCAGCTCGTGGACCGCGTCGGAGTACCGGCGGTAGCGTCCTGCGTCGTGGGTCAACGGGCGTACCTGCTCGGTCACCGGTTCTGTGCCGGTGAACTCGGGCCGGCCGGGCTCGCCGCACGTCGCCAGCGAGATGTGGTCCAGGTCGACCGGCCCCGGTGGTTAGCCAGTCGGGGTGGACCAGGACGCCTGCTGGATGCTGGTGCTCAGGCTGGAGCTTCGCAGCCATGGGGCCGAGGAGATGGCGCCGCTGGTTGAGGTGTCGCCGGACGTTCTGCCAGTCGCGTTGACTGTCCTTGGCCAACTGGTGGTTCGCCACCCGCTCACGGTACCGACGCGGCCGCCTTGGTGGGCGCGGGGCGCGGGACGCGCGTTGTCAACGTCCCGCACCCGCGTAGTTGGTCCACTGTGGAGTTCTCAACGAACGTTGGCGTGGTGCCGTTCGTCGACGTCCTCAGCGGGGTGGTCGGTGCTCGCGTGCGGGCTGGACCGGCGGTTGCGCCGCTTTGGCCAGCCGCGTCCGCCATGTGCGACTCGGGTGAGTACCCACAGGTAGATCGCCAGGATGGCGATGCCGGCGGCGAGGTTGAGCAGGGCCCAGAGCATGGTTCGACCTCCCTTCGAGGGGTCGACAACTGACGTTCTAGAACGTCATGCATCCACGGTAGGGACGTTCTAGAACGTCGTCAAGCGGTCTCCGCGCGGGAGATCGTCCGCGGGGTTGCCGGGGCCGGGGCCGTCAGCCGAGGTCGTACTCATACACCGACCAGCGGCCGGCGGCGGAGAGGTGCTCGCCGTACTCGATGACCTCGCCGTCCTGGTCGGTGACCCAGTTGCGGCCCAGCAGCACCGGGCTGCCTTCGGGGATGGCGAGGTCCTGGGCGGCGTTGTGGTCGGCGGCGCCGGCGGTGACGTGGTCACGGCCGCGACTCATGACACGGCCGGTCTGCTGCTCGATGTAGCCGGGCGTGCCCTGGGTGAGGCGCTGCCGGACGAGCAGGTCGGGGGCGGCGGTGGCCAGCTCGCCGGCGAACCAGCTGGTCGACGCGGACACCGGGGTGTCGTCGCGGTAGGTGACGCGCCGGCGGCGGATGACGGGGGAGCCGGTGGCCACGCCGAGCGCCTCGGCGACGTGGTCGGGGGCGGGGACCAGGTCGGCGGACACGATGCTGGCGTGCTCGTTGGGCGGGTAGATCCGTCCGCGCTGCCGGACCGCGATCATGCGGTCGCGGGGTGCCCGCTGCAGGGTGCCGGCCGTGACGACGGTGCCGCCGCCCCCGCCGGGGACGGTGGTGACCAGGCCCTCGGCGCGCAGGATGCTGATCACCTTGGCGGCGGTGGCGTGCGCGACATGCCACTGCTCGATGAGCTGGCGGGTGGAGGGGAGGCGGTCGCCGTCCTTGAGCTCGCCGTTTCTGATCAGGTCGCGGTAATGCTGGGTGATCTGCACGTACGGCGGTACCGCCCGTGGTGCGTCTGCAGACACCGTCGACCCCCAGCCCTTTCCTCGCGAACCATGTTCTATAACATCACTGTACGAGGGTTGGTTACTCGAACGGGTGAGGCCCCTCGGTGCTGGTGAGAGGGGTGACTGGGTGGAGCTGCTGCACTCGGGCAAGATCCGGGACGTGTACGCCGACGGTGCGGACATCGTGCTGGTGGCCTCCGACCGGGTGTCGGTGTACGACGTGGTGCTGCCCACCCCGATCCCGGACAAGGGCAAGATCCTCACACAGTTGTCGTTGTGGTGGTTCGACCGCCTCGCCGACGTGGTCCCCAACCACGTGATCTCCGCGGTCGACGTGCCGGGGGAGTGGGCCGGCCGCGCGATCCGATGCCGGCGCCTGGAGATGGTCCAGGTGGAGTGCATCGCCCGCGGCTACCTGGCCGGGCTCGGGCTGCGCGAGTACCAGAACACCGGCGCCGTGTCCGGGATCGGGCTGCCGGCCGGGCTGGTCGAGGGTTCCCGCCTACCGCAGCCGATCTTCACGCCGACGACGAAGACGCCGCCGGAGGAGGGCCACGACGAGTTCATGACCTTCGACGAGGTGGCCGGCAAACTCGGCGGCGAGGTGGCCGAGCAGCTGCGCCACGCCACCCTGGAGATCTACCGCCGGGGCGCTGCGGTCGCCGCGAAACGCGGCGTGATCATCGCGGACACGAAGGTGGAGTTCGGGTGGGCTCCCGACGGCAGCCTGGTGCTGGGCGACGAGGTGTTGACCTCCGACTCGTCCCGGTTCTGGGCCGCGGACCAGTGGCGGCCGGGAGGGCCGCAGCGGTGGCTGGACAAGCAGTTCGTGCGGGACTGGTCCAGCACCCTGACGTGGTGGAACCGTACCGCGCCGGGTCCGGAGATCCCGCCGGACATCGTGGAGGCGACCCGGGCGCGGTACGTGGAGTTGTACGAGCGGATCACAGGGGAGCACTGGTCATGACGCTGACACCCACCACGGCACCGCAGGACATGGACACCGGGGCGATGCTGCGCCGGGCGCACGAGCGCGGCACGCGGCTGGAGAGCCACGACCCGGACCAGCTGGTCGCCGACGTGTACGCGCTGCTGGAAAGCAAAGGGCTGCACCCGGACCTGCCGCCGGGCACCGGCCGGTACCCGATGGCCGCGGGCGCGGCCGGGCAACTGCTACGCGCCTTCGGCATCCTGCCGGCGGGTGACCACACCACGGTCGACCGGGTCAACGCACCCGATCCGCAGAGCCGATAGCCACCAGCCGCCCGCCCGCGGTCGCGAGGCCCTCGGGGTCCAGCGGCCGGGGGTCGTTGTCCACCAGCCCCCGCAATGCGTCGCCGGTTCGCGCCCCCCGGTGTGGCAGTCGGTCGACCAGGACCTGGCCGCGTGGCGGTCGCTGCCCCCGGTCGCGGCCTTCCACGACGCACTGGCCGGCAGCGTCCAGTAGCCCCGACATCTCTGGAGGTTGGCAGGACGATGCCTCGTCCCTACGTACTGCTCAGCGTGGCCACGTCGATCGACAGCCGCATCGACGACACCAGCGCGGAGCGGCTGCTGCTGTCCAACCCGGCCGACTTCGACCGGGTCGACCAGGTCCGCGCCGAGTCCGACGCGATCCTGATCGGCGCGGGCACCATCCGGGCCGACAACCCGCGGTTGCTGGTCAACAGCGCGGCGCGGCGCGCTGCCCGGGTGGCCGCGGGTAAGCCCGAGTACCCGTTGAAGGTCACCATCAGCGCGTCGGGTGACCTGGACCCGGGCGCGAAGTTCTGGCATCACGGCGGCGCGAAGCTCGCCTACACCACGGACACCACGGTGGAGAAGCTGCGTGAGCGGCTGGCCGGCCTGGCCGACGTCGTCACGCTCGGCCCCGCGGTGGATTTCGGCCGTATGCTCGACGACCTCGGTGGGCGCGGCGTCGAGCGGCTCATGGTGGAGGGCGGCAGCAGCATCCACACCGCGTTCCTCTCCGAAGGACTGGCCGACGAGCTGCATCTGGCGATCGCGCCGCTGATCGTCGGTCAGGCTGACGCGCCGGCGTTCCTGCACCCGGCCACCTACCCGGGTGGGCCGCGGCGGCGGATGCGGCTGGCCGCGGTCATACCGGTCGGCGACGTGGTCGTGCTGCGGTACCTGCCCAAACAGGAAAGCGTGCCCGACGGCGCCCAGTAGGATCGCCGTCGCCATGGACCCGATAACGCTGACCGGTCGCGTCGTCACGCTGCGGGAATTCCGCGCCGACGACGCGGCCGCGGTGCTCTGCGTCGTCGGCGACGAGCGGGTCACCCGCTGGCTGAGTTTCGATTCCCGCGATGCCGCCGGCGCGGCCGCGATGGTCGACAGGGCGATCACGCGGGCGCAGATGGCGCCGCGGACCGAGTACTACCTGGCTGTCACGATCCTGCCGGACGGCGAGTTGGTCGGGTTCGTACGGCTGGGCCTGGACGGCGTGAGGGCGGCGAAGCTGGGCTACGCGGTGGCCGCCGACCACTGGGGCCGCGGGTATGCCGGCGACGCCGCCCGCGTCCTGGTCCAGTTCGGGTTCCAGGACCTCGGGCTGCACCGGATCAGCGCCGCGATCGGCCCGAACAACGAAGCGTCGATCCGGGTCGCGAAACGGCTGGGCATGAGCTACGAGGGGCGCATCCGCGACCACGTCTACACCAACGGTACGTGGCGCGACTCGCTGCTCTACTCGGTCCTCGAACACGAATGGCCGCCCACCACCGATTCCGGGGAATGACGCGCGTGAAGCATCTGTACTGGCATCTCGGTTCATGCGCGGGCGGTGCCCGCTTCGAGGTGAGGCTGCGTGGCTCGACCGCCCGAGTCTGTCTCATGGACGTCGACGACTACCAGGCATATCTGGACGGCGACGAGTACGAGTACCACGGCGACTTCTACGACGTCAGCCCAGTCGTTCTGGAAGTGCCCTACGACGACGATTGGTACCTCGTTGTCGACAGCAACGACCGAAGGATCAGGGTCGATGTCACCCAGATCTTCGGCTGATCATGAGTCACCCTCAACCCGGGTCGGTAACGACGATCCGCCCGCCCACACTGCCGACGCGGTCCGGGTCAAGGGCCACCGCGCCCGCCTGGTCCCGGACGGCTCGCACCACCGCGTCGATGGCGGCGGCCACCAGGGCGGGCGCCTCGCGCGGCATTTCGTGCCCCGAGTCGTTCGCCACGATCAATGGCGCGCCGAGTTGCCGCGCGAGACCGACCTGCGCATCCTGCCAGAGCTGATCAATGGCCGGATCTGGAAGGCGGGTGTCCCAGCGGCCTGGGGTACGGGCGAGTACGGCGGCCGGCACCACCGGCAGTACCGCGTCGGCCAACTCGGCCTCGCCTGCCACCGTGTCGATCCTGGTGACGCCAGGCCCTTCCCCGTCGAGGAAGTTGGTCGACCCGGGCCACAGCACGAGTCGGGGGATCGAACCGTCAACGTGGACCAGTCCGGCCACCCGGGCGCAATAGCGGCGGCGTACGCGCGCACGATGAGGCTGCCGAACGAGTGCCCGACCAGCACAGCGGTCTCGACCACGCCGAGACGTTCCAGCATGGCGGCCAATTCGGCCGCGAACCCGCTGTAGGCGAGAGGTGGGTTCGGGGCCGGCCTGGGTGGGCTGGCGCCAATGCCTGGGCGGTCGTAGGTGACGAGCAAGGGTCGCGTGGTCAGCAGCTCGCCCACCTCGCGCCACGACCCGCCCGGCGTACCGATCGGTGCTACCAGCACGACCGGCGGCTGGTCGCCGCCGGTGACTGTGGCGTTGATCGTCAGGCCGTCCACGTCCACCGCTGTCATCGGCTCAGGATGTCAGGGTGGTGGCTCAATCGGCGAGTACAGATGATGGGCGGCGGCAACAGATCCGCCCGCCCGGCACTTGGAGACCGACCCTCCCACGTTCTGCCCCGATCTCCGACCCCGGTCACACCCGAGCCACGACAACGACGCTGGTGATCACGACGCCAGTCGAGTGGTGCCGCCACGTAGTCGATCTGGCGGGCCGACCGACCTGACCAGCTCGGAACTTCCCCGGCCTCGCCGTAGACCGGTGGGAGTTGATCGATGCGGCGAGCGAGCAGCGCAACGGCGAGGTCGTCGGACCGGCCGAGTTCGCCGACCGCAGGGTCAGTAGCTATACCCGTGACCTCAGCTCACGTCGGCAATGCCCCGCCAGGTCGGCGAGTCGATCAGACCGTCGCGCACGGCCTCGTCGGTCAGGCACAGCCTCTCGCGGATGGTCGACGGCGGCAGGGCCGCGAGTCCCCGCAGGGTCTCGGGCACATGGCCCGGGGTGCAGTACCCGAGGCCGCCGACCACCAAGGTCATCCGATCCTCACAGCCGCGATGCGAGCATGCGTCCAGGTCGCGGTGGACGGGCAGTGCAATCTTGCGCCGCTTCCTCACCCAGACGACGGCGTCGGCCGCGAAGAGCGAGGCGACGACCAACGTTATCAGAACCGAGACCCAGGTAGGCCAGGACACAAGCCAGGCGGCCATGATTCCCAGCGCCTCCTGGAGGCGGCTCATCCACCACGGCCGCGGAGTCTCATAGGTCTCGAGCAGGCGCCGCCACAGCGACGTCCGGGGAGATCCGAACGCCGACGCGACGGCAGGCGCGCTACGCAGCAGGCCGGCGGAGAACCGCATTCCGACCCACAGCCGGGTGATCGGGCGGGCGTCGGCACCGCGCAGAATCTCGTGGAGCTCGCCGGTCCACGCCTGCTGGTGGACGTCACGGATGCCGATCGGCAGTCGGCGTCCCGCGAGTCCAAGCAGGCCGAACGGGGCCCGGTCGAGCCAGCCACGCAGTTCCTCGCTGAGCAGGTCGCCGACGGCTGACCCGACTGCGAGCAGCACCAGCGCGCCAATTGCGCCGAGGATGAGATGCACTGCGGTCACGCCCCACCACCCTGTGGGCGGAGCTGCCCACAGGCGCGGGTGGGCACCGGCGCGGTCTGCTGATGCAGCACGGCAACCTCGTGCCGTGCGGCGGCGGTTCCGCGTTCGCTGAGGCGATACCACCGGCGCGGCGGCCGGCCGACGGCACTCGAGTCCACGTCCTCCATCTCGCTGTCGAGCCAGCCGGCGGCCTCCAGCTTCGCGAGCATGGGGTAGAGCTTCCCGCTAGGGAAGCCGGTGATCTTCATGAGTTCGAAGCCGTAGCGCTGCTCATGCACATCGGCGAGGAACGCCTGGAGCAGCACTACGACGTTGCGGGTGATCTGGAACCCGAGCACAAGTATAAGTTTTACATAGGGGTGGCATTCTCACAACCCGGCGCTACGCAACCCACAGACTAGTTGGCGGCATCACGAGACTGGGTTTCCGGTGGGGAGGCCCCCCGGACGGGTGTCAATCAATCTCGAACGTGATTCCCTGACGGATCATGGCAGACGTGATGGTGGCGTTCCTGCTGGTCGTGGCGTCAGGGAATGGGTGTCGGTATCTGGGTGAACCCGGGGTACCAGCGGTTGAAGTCGTCGGCGAGGTCGTTGTTCAGGACGCGGGTCCGTAGTTGGAGCAGCAGGTGAGCGCCGCGGGGTGACCAGCGCACCTGCTGCTTCTTGACCATGCGGGTGCTGATGATCTGGTTGACGGGATCACGCCTGGATCTGACGGCATGCACATTGCTCACGCCGAATCCTCGTCTGATCCGTGGCGTCCGTACACCGCGATGATCAACCCAGGCAGGGCTGCCAGGACCGCAGAAACTGTGGCGGCATTGACGCCGGTAAGGGCAGCGACCACCGGGAATACCAGTGCGAAGCCCAGTACGGCCATGACTAGCCCGGTTCCGGCACGAGGTCTTGATGGTGACGGCTTGCGACCGGAGGAACTCCGAGGCATTGCACCCTCCTTGAGGATGACGGTCGATCATGTGAACTTCACCTCCGCCGCACGACCGTCGCTTGCAGTGACGACCGCGGATTCGGCCGCTGCACACGCCACCACATGCGTCCTGGCCGGTTCAACCAGACAAGGCGCAGCGGTGACGGGGTACGCGCGCGCTCCGCTTCCGGTCAATCGGGCCGGTACTGACGGGGTGACTGGCCGGGTAACCGACCGACGTGACTTGGTGGCTGACCGGCCGGTCATCCGGTGGGTCGGCCAGCCGGTCGGTGTTGCCCGGTCAACAAATACCTACCCGGGTAGGCAGGCGGGCGCATCCGCTAACAGAATGTCATTCGTCCTGTCGAACCACCTCCACACGTGCTACGGAAAGGATCTTCATGGCGATGTTGGTTGCCGAGCGCCCCCGCTCGGCATCAATCGATGGGAGTCATGACGGTCGGGGGGTTCTGTCAGAGGAGGAGATCTACAAGCGGTGGCCAGCGTCCGCGCCGTACACGATCGCGGTACGCGAACCTCTGTTACAGGCGTATGGCCGCAATTCCGGGCCATTCGTCAAATTCGTCGAGGCGGTCAAGCTGCGATACCCCAAGTTCGCGGGTGAAGAGACGCGGAAGCTCGCCAAACGCCTCGCCGGCCAGTTCGCCGCTCCAGGCGGTCCGCCCTGGCGCACCGTCCAATGGATTCTCGAGCTCACCGTGGCCCCCGAAGTCCGCGACGACGCGAGGCACCGGTTCGCCGACCTTTACCGCCAAACCCGTGGCCAGCCACCGCCGGGGGAGAAGGACACAGATGCAGCGGAGCTGGTGGATCTGTCGACGGTTGCGGATCCACCGCCGGAGCTGCGCTCGCACCAGACGGCGGCTGCGGCCGGCCGGTGGCAGCAGGATGCCCAGCGTTACCAGCGCGAGGCCAAGCGGTGGCAACGCAAGGCCGAGGACCTCGCGCAGATCGTGCGCGCCGCCGGCCTTGCCGCCGTTGAGGATCAGCCCCTTGACGTGCGGCAATCGGATGCCGATGTCGACATGTTCGCTGACCGCTCGCTCCGGCCTACCGACGCTGCTGGGTCCTCGCGGCATGAACCGTCCACGTCACACCCGCAACTCCAGCCGTCGGCCGCGCCAGATATCGACCGAATCCTCGCGACGGTCCGCGCGGTGGCCGGAGTACGCGATGCTCAACTACACCCAAAACCCGCCGGTGCACGTTCAGCGCCGCCCGCGCCTTCGGTGACCGCCTCCTACACGCTGCGGTTCCAAATGCTTCCAGGTGCTGACACCGCCGAGGTGACCCGGCGCGTAGGGGACGCGCTCCAGCAGTTGGGGCTGGCCTACAAGGCGGTATCCGGCGCAACGCCGACAAACCACACCAGTGCGGCCAACAGCTCCGGACCCTGCAGCAGCCACCACTGCCGCGGGCACATCTACGGCCCGTTCCTGGGCGTCGTGAACAATGCTCGCGCCGGGTCCGGTACCGGCCAGGTGGCGGATGAGACAGACCTTGCCGCGGCCACTTGGGACCCGGAACCGAGCCCCTTCCCTGGACTGCCTGGTCGCCTTAGCCTTGCTCCTGGATGCCACCGTGCCGACCTCCTCGACGACCTCGACATCGAAGAGGAATTCGGTGAAATCGCCCGCAGGTTGCAAGACGAAGGGCTTGGCGAGGATGAGCCGTCCAGAAGCGTAGGCCATTGCCCGGCGCCCGGTACCGAGCCCGACTACATACGCCCTCACGGCCCCTGGCGATGCCGGCCTTCCGTCCAGTGCCACCGTCGGCCCCGCCAGTGGCCTCTGGTCGCACTGGTGTGCCTGCTCGGCTCAGCCGCCGTGGCCACAGCATGCCACCTGCGAATGGCGTGGCGCGTCCTGCGATCCCGCAGGCCCGCCTCACCACTCCCCAACGGGGACCGTTCCCAGCGACGTCGCCTTCTTGACGAGGCCAGACACGGTTATGGACACATCCCACTAAAGCGAGGCGATGACACTTGGTCCGACGCTGACTACCCCTGGGATCCGTGGCGGCGGGATCCCCACGACATCCCCGACCGCGCTCACGCCAACGATTCTCCCGAACACCTCGGACGGGCTGCGGCACCACCGCCGACCTCCGGTCGCGCCAACCCTTCTAGCAACCAGAACATCGCGGCCGACCAGACCGAACGCGCCCAAATCGACGCGCTGGCACTCATCGACGCCAACCGCGACCTGCTCATCGACGCGCAGACGGACGCCTACCGTCACGCGGCCTCCGCTCGAGGCCGGCTGACCCGGGCCCTGCGCGGCGGTGACGCCGCGCAGATCGCCGCCGCCCGGCGGCGTCTCACCCAGGCCGAGGCGGCTGCGGACCGGGTCTCCCGCGCCGCGAACGCTGAATGGCAGCGGCTGACCGCCGAGAGAGAGAACATCATGGAGCCGTTCTACTACCGCCGCTGGGGCACTCGCCCGCCCTGGACCGACAACGCCTCGTCGGAGCGTCCTGGCTAGCTCGATTTCGTGGACGTTTTCCCAAGCCAGAGCCCCGACCGCCACGCCGGCGGGCCCCGACGGACAAGGGTCCTCGCGTGCCCTCGCCGAACTGGAATGACGACTCGGGCACGCTCAACTCGCCGGTGTCCTCGGGCAGGGCAGCGCTCCGCCAAGGCCCCAGCGCCATCGACCTGCTTCAAACGTGATCAGCGAGGCGGCCCGCCAGGGACCCGCAACGCGCAGGGCGCCGGCAGCCCTGTTCTCTACCAGCCGCCGTCGATGGAGATCACCCAGCCCGGGTGGCGGCCGCCGATGGCGTACAGGTCAGGCTCGTCGGTGAGCAGACCGGCGCCGTACCGGTAGGTCAGGACGGCGGCGGCTGCGGCGTCTTCGCGGCCGTCGAGGAAGATGCTCCAGTCGGCGAGCAGGTCGGCGTCGGTGTGACGGTCGGGCATGACGGTGACGACCTGGTCGGCGTGCAGCAGGTCGCGGAGGTCGACTTTCGGGTCGCGGCGGACGGCTTCGATCAGGCACACCACCGGCACGGCGACGTCGTCACCGGCCTCGCCGGCGAGCAGGACCGGTTCGTGGACGTGCATGGAGCCGGCCACGTACGCCAGTACGGCGGTGGTGTCCAGGACCAGGGCAACGTGCCAGGCGGCGTCTGGGTGGCTCACGCCGCGCTGCGGCGGCGGGCCGCGGCGACCTCACGTACGACGCGCAGCTCCGCCTCGCGGACCTCGGCCGGGATCGCGGCCACGCGGGCGAGTTCGGCGCGGTAGTGCTCGCGGATGCGTTCCCGCTCGGCGGCGTCGACGTCTTCGGGCTGGTCAGCCATGCCCCTGAGTGTAGGCCGGAACACCGGGCCGGTCGTGTGGCGATGCCGGTCGGCCGGTCATTCGCGTGGTACCCGCGGGTCGCAGTCGTCGTCGGGCACCGGGTCGACGAGCACGTCGCCGCAGCCGGGCCAGCGGCAGGCGGTCAGCGCGTGGCCGCCGCAGCCGCAGGCGATCCAGCTGCCGTGTGGGCGGGTGGCCGAGCCGCCGCTGTAGCTGTGGCCGCGGCGGCACTCGGTGGGCGCTTCGCCGTCAAGGGCGCGGATCGACTTGTACGGAAAGGCGGTCACGTGCGGGTCGGCGCGGGCGGCCTCGACCAGGCGGCGCAGCTGTGCCGAGGTGTCGACGTGGGTCTGGTACCTGGTGGTGCCGTACGGCGAGTACCGGGCGTCGTCCCACCGGATAGTGATCTCCCAGCGTCGCACCCAGTACCGCACCCCGGCAGTCTATCGAACACCCGTACGACGGACAGGGCTAGCGGCCCAGGTCGGGGCCACGGTCGACCGTCGGGCCGGAAGGGTGGCGGTCGTAGTGTCCTGCCGGTTGGCCCCGGCCTGCTGGGCGGCGTCGCGGGCGGGCCCCGGACCCTGGTCCGGCGCGTAGCGTCACCGGCATGGGTGGGACGGGGGACCACGTGACGGCGCGACCGCAGGAGGGAGACTGGACCTGCGCCACCCACGGCCTGATCCAGCCGCGTATGGACACGTTGGTACCGTCGTGCCCGGTCTGCGGGGCGGGCGCGCTGCGCGCGACGTTCGACCGCCGCGTCGGGTACCTGGTGCGGGTGGTGCCCCAGCCCCAGCGGTGCAGCCGTGGGCATGAGCTGCGGCCGGGCCAGGTACTGCTTGGCTGGACCGCGTGCGCCTGCCCGCCGGTGTGGGCCGCGGGCACCGGCGGGCACCGCTCGTGGCGGGTGCACCGCCCGCGTCGCCGATGGCCCGTACGGGGAGTGCTGGGATGTGCTGCTGTGGCCACCGCACCAGGACGACGAGTCCTCATAGGTTGGCGGACGTGATGGCGCCGCGGCCTGCTGCGCAGGCGGGAGGCGCCGCCACAGATCCCAGGGAACTGGCTGACGTCGGCACGTACACGGCGCCGGACGCGGAAAGGTCGAAACCCCGGCGGTGTGGCCTGCCACGCGGGCTACCAGGGACCGATCCGGGGTCTACGCGTTAGATCGTACGTGACCGCGACCCCGGCCGCCCACCAAACGCCCCAGAAGGTACTGCTACGCTGCTTCAGCGAGGCCAGGCTAAGCACGTACCTGGACCACTGCGGCGGCGAACTCGACCCAGCGCTCACGTTCTACGAGTGGAACACGGCCATCAGCGGGGCGGCCTGGGAGGTCCTCATCCACGTCGAGGTGGCGCTGCGCAACGCGCTGGCCGCGGCCATGCAGCGCCGCCACGATCGGCACCGCCGAGCCGGTTCATGGCTGGACGATCCCGCTGGCGAACTCGACGCCGCCGCCCGCCGGGACATCGACCATGCGCGGCGACGGGTTTGGCGTAGCGGGCACCGGCCCAGCGACGGGCAGACCATCGCCCAGCTCGGCCTCGGCTTCTGGCGTTTCCTCATCGTCCGCCGGTACAACACAACCCTGTGGCCGGACCTGGCCGGCGCGTTCCCGCACGCGCCCGACCGCGCCCGCTCCACTGTGGAGGAGCCCACCGACCGGCTGCACGGGTTCCGCAACCGCGTCGCGCACCACGAGCGTCTGTGGGCGCAGCCGCTGGCCGACCGGTACGCCGACATGCTCACCCTGCTTGGCTTCATCGACCCGGTGCTGGCCCGGTGGGTCGCGAACGGCGCCAGGTTCCCTGCGGTACTGGCGGCCCGGCCGGTGATGCGGCCGGGCCGCATGGTCCGCCAGCACGCGCTACCGGTGAGTGGCGGTCCCGGCGACCTGGTCGCGGATCCAGCCGGTTAGCCGGAATCAGCGGCCGAGTTCGGGTCCGCGGTCGGCGTCGCGTACCCGGTCGTAGGCGCGGTGCGTGTCGCGTACCTCCGCGGCGCGGCACGCCGCCCGGGCGCGCTGGGCCTGGTCGCGGTCGCGGGCCTGCGCGGTGGCCACCAC
>DATEJJ010000472.1:0-6630 GCA_035278125.1 Rugosimonospora sp. | reverse complement strand
GAGGCGATCGCGGCGGCGGCGACCGCGGCCCGCTGGCCGCTGCCGCACCGGCTCGCCGCGGTGGCCATCGAGCCCAGCGCGGCACACGTCATGCCGCCGGTGTTCTCCCCCGAGGTGCTGGTCGACCTGGACCGGGCCGAGCCGGCACTGATCGTGCCGGATCCGGAGAGCCGCGGGCAGGTGCGGGTACTGGTCAACAGCCTGCGCCGGCACCGGGGTGCGGTCGGGCCGGCGGTACCGCCGGGTGCCGCGGGCAACTCGTGGCGCTGGGCGCGCAGCGCGCTGGACCTCGCCTGCCGGGGACTGATCCCGGACGACAGTCTGGTGTGGTGCGACGACCACCTCGCGCTGCTGACCATCTTCCAGGACGAGGCGCTGCTCGCGTCCGTGATGGAGCGCCGGCTGCGGCCGCTGAACAAGGTGCGGCCCAACCAGCGCGAGCCGTTGGCTGACACGTTGCTGGCCTGGCTGCAGCAGAACATGAACGCCAGCGCGGTGGCGGCGAGCCTGCACGTCCACCCGCAGACGGTACGGCGGCGGCTGCGCCAGCTGGACCGGCTCTTCGGTGAAGAGGTGCACGACTGCGACGTACGGTTCGAGCTCGAGATAGCACTGCGCGCGGAGCGGGCCCGCCGGTACGAGCGGCCACGGCACGCGCCGCGCCCGCAGATCCCCATCATCAACGGGGGGCGGCCGCACCTGCACGTGCTGTCCGCGCGTAGGCCGGCCTAGGAACCCCTGGGCCCGGCGGTAGTCCGGGGCGGCGCCGGCGGTCCGGCGCAGCCCGGCTACGGCCACCGTGCCCCAGCTACAGCTGGGGCCACAGGTCGCAGTTGTGCTCGGTGGCGATGGTCTGGTCCCGGATGAGGACCGACCCGCCGCCGGCGCGCAGCGACAGGGACAACTGCCCTCTGTTGTACGCCGGCCACAGCGCGCTACCCCGCGCGAAGGGCTGCCCACCCCGGATGAACGAACCCCAGTACCGCACCATGTCCAGCGCCAGCCGCTTCTCGCCCGCGTTGAAGGTGGCCGCGATCGGCGTGCCGTTGTCGAAGCTCGGCCACAGGTACGCCAGCTCCGCCGCGTGCCCGGCACCCCACACGTACCCCGGGATGGGTTTGAGCCCGGGACCGTCGCGGTGGTCGAACTCGTACGAGTAGACCCGGGTGAAGCGGGCCACCGCCTGGGTCAGCGCCCGGGTGGCGCAGCCGCCGATGCCGACGATCACGCCGGAGTCGGTGAGCATCGCCCCGACCAGGTACGCCGCGGTGAACTTGGTCGCGTTCTTCGGCCACGGGTAGCGGGCCAGCAGCACGGCCGCCCGGGTGCCGAACAGCCCCTGCACGAAGCTGGTGTACTGCGCCTGGGTGAACCCGATGAAGCCCTGCGTGAAGGTACGCCCCTCGTCCCGGTTGCCGCCGAACAGCAGCGGTACCCGGGCGAAGTCACCGGCACGCACCGCGGTGTCCGGCACCATCGGCATCGACGGGATGCCGGACACGAACCGGACCGGTGGCTGCGGCGTCGCGTCGAGCAGCTGCGCGGGGGTCTTGCCCCGCAGGCACGCCGCGGCCTGCGCGTCGTTGGTGCAGCCGAGCACGTGGGCGAAGGCCACACCGGCGATCTGCGCGTCGGCGATCGGCCAGCTGGTGCAGGAGCCGCTCTCCACGATCGCCCGGGAGAACAGGCCGCGCGAGCCCGGCGCCACCAGGTGCATGCAGACCGACTGGGCGCCGGCCGACTCGCCGCCGACGGTCACCCGCCGGGGGTCGCCGCCGAAGGCTTCGATGTTCTGGCGTACCCAGCGCAGCGCGGCCTGCTGGTCGAGCAGCGCGTAGTCGCCGGACTGGCCCGCCTCGGCGCTCAGCGCGGGGTGCGCGAGGAACCCGAACACGCCGAGCCGGTAGTTCATGGTGACCACGATGACGCCGGTGTTCTGCACGATCAGCGTGCCGTCGTGCTGGCTGGAGGAGCCGTTCATCAGGCTGCCGCCGTGGATCCAGAACAGCACCGGCAACCGCGCGCCCGGCCGGGTACCGGTGGGGCGCTGGACGTTGATGAACAGGCAGTCCTCGGACTCCGACCGCGGCCCGTTGGTGCTGACCAGCGCGGCGCAGCGGCTGCCGTACGCCGTCGCGGCCCGCTCACCCCGCCAGGGGCGTACCGGCTGCGGTGGCCGCCAGCGCAGGCTGCCCACCGGCGGCTGCGCGTACGGGATGCCCAGGAAGCTGTCCACCCCGGGCTTGGTGGTACCCCGCAACAGTCCAGTCTGGATCCGTACCAGCGGCCCGCGGGTACGGGACGCGGGCGCCTTCTCCAGCACCTTGCGTACCCGCACACCCTGCTGGGCGGCGAGGCTCGTCTGCGCGAACAGCGGCACCGCGACCACCGCCGCCAGCGCAAGCAGCCCGAACTTCACCCAGCGCGACTTTACCCAGCGCATACGCCTGCCCGACATCGCGATCCTTCCCCGGGGCGGCACTCGGCGGACACATGTCCACTGTGGACGCGGGAGGTGCTGGGGCACGCGTCGCTGACCGGTCCTTTTCCTGCAGACGGTAGGAGTGTGAAAGAACCGATGTCAATATCGCGGCGCCGGCCCGTAAGGAGCCGTACGGACGGCTGAGCACCTGCCAGAGCGCAAGTGTCAACACACTGAGTAGCTGCCGAGGTCGCCGGCCCGGTAGTGGCCGCGCGAACACCCTCGGCCAGGTCGGGTGAGTCGGCCGACACGCCCGGCGCGCCTGGCGCCGGGCGGCCCGGCCGGGTTGCTAGCCTCTCCGCTAGCAACCCGGCTAGCGAGGTGGGATGGATACCGAGACGCAGCGGCGGACCGACGGCACGGGCCTGGCCATGCCGGAACGAAGGTCGCGGTGGCGCCGGGTCCAGCTCAACGCCCGGGTACGCGTCGAGGTCGAGCAGCTGTTACAGCGCTTCGTCGACGACCACGAGACCACCGTGCAGAGCTCGGTCGACCTTGCCCTGGTCGAGTTCCTGGCAGCCCGCGGGTACCGGTTGCCCGCCGACGACGATCGGTAGTGACAGTGGAGAACAGAGTGCCGACGTACCAGGCGACCCGCCGGTCCGACCTGCCGCTGGCCGAGGGCGAGCTGGACCTGCACCTGCAGCGCACCGTCCGGCGTACCTCCTGGATGCGGCAGGGCTTCTACGTCGTGGTGCTGCTCGTCGCGCTCGCCGGCCAGGTCTCCGGCGCGGTCGAGACGCTGCACATCCCGCTCATCGCGGCGATACCGGCGGTGGGCGCGCTGGAGCTGGGCGGCATCGTGGTGCTGGCCAACGCCGACGTACGCCGCCGGTTGGGTGAGCGCGCCGTGGCCTCCCGCCTGCTGTCCGTGGCGATCGCCGCCGGTGCGGTCGCGTTCAACTGGCTGGCCCACGCGAACCACCTGATGGGCGGCTTCTTCGCCGGCATGTCCGCGCTCGGTTACCTGGTGTGGCTGATGCACACCGAGAACCAGCGCCGGGACCGGCTGCGCGCCAAGGGCGACCTGCCGCCCACCACGCCCGCGTACGAGGTGGTGGGCCACTGGCTGATGCACCCCTGGCTGACCCGGCGCGCGCGTACGCTCGCCAAGGCCAACCCGGAGCTGGGGCTGTACGAGTCGCTTCACGAGGCGCGTGCACAGGTCCGCCGGCGCCGGCAGCAGGCAGCCATCTCCAAGGTCCTGCACCGCAAGATCCGCGCGGCGGTGGACCCGACCACCGCGGACATCGCCATCGCCGTGTACGACCTCGACGAGATCGCCACCCGGCTGGCCACCGGTGCCGACTACGACGGGCTGACCGCGCTCATCGCCGCCGACCTGGCCCCGGCGAAGCTGGCCGCGAGCCTCGGTGTGCAGGTGGACCCGGCGCCCGAGATCGAGCCCGCACCCGCACCCGCGGTCGAGCGGGCGCCCGACACGCCGACCCTCGCGCTTCCCGCGGCCGCGCCGGAACCGGAACCGGAGCCGGTGGCGGCCGAGACCGAGCAGGCTCTGCTGCCCGACGTACGCCGGGAGCTGGGCGCGCTGCTGCCGACCCGCCGGCAGACCAGCGCGGTACGCCAGGAGCTGGACGCCAGCCGGATGCCGACCGACACGTACCCCATCGTGACGCCCGCCAGCCGCGTCCCGGCTGCCGCGGAGGCCCCGGCCGGGCGCACCCGTACCTCCCGCAACGCCCGCGCCGCCACAGTGTCTACAGTGGACGAACCCGGGCCGGGGGAGACCGTACCCGCCCAGCGCGAGCCGGCCGAACCGACCCGCCCGTCCACCACCGGCCGGGAGGGCTCGCTGCGCCGCCAGGTACACGAGGCGCTGGACAGCCTGATGGCCGACGGGGAGCTGTCGGACGAGACCGAGCTGGTCGGCCTCGTCGGCGACCACCTGCAGCTGGACCCGGGCGAGCGGCTGGCCATCAACGCCTACGTGAGCAGCTGGGTCAAGGGCGTCCAGTCGCGGCGCCGGGACCGGGCGGCTGTGGCGGGTTAGACAGCGGCGCCCGGAAGAATCCGGCAGCGGCCGCGGTTGCAACAGGTCGTGATCGACGTACCGCTGTCCGTACTGGACGTGGCGCCGGTGGCCGCCAGCGGCGACGCGGGTGCGGCGCTGCGCGCCACGACCGAGCTGGCCCGCCGCGCCGAAGAGCTGGGGTACGCGCGGTTCTGGGTGGCCGAGCACCACAACATGCCGGCCATCGCCAGTTCCGCCCCGGCCGTCCTGATCGCCCACCTGGCCGCGAACACGGAGACCATCCGGGTCGGCTCGGGTGGCGTGATGCTGCCCAACCACGCGCCGCTGGTGGTCGCCGAGCAGTTCGGCACCCTGCACGCGCTGCACCCCGGCCGGATCGACCTGGGCATCGGCCGGGCGCCCGGCACCGACCAGGGCACCGCGCTGGCCCTGCGGCGCACGGTGGAGGGCCTGTCCGCGGAGGCGTTCCCCGAGGAGCTGGCCGAACTCATCAACTACTTCACCGGCGCCCGGCCGCACGCCATCACCGCCACCCCGGGCAGCGGCGAGGCGCCGGCCGTGTGGTTGCTCGGCTCCAGCGGGTTCAGCGCGCAGCTCGCCGGGCTGCTCGGGCTGCCGTTCGCCTTCGCCCACCACTTCAGCGCGGCGAACACCGTACCCGCGCTGGAGCTGTACCGGCAGCGCTTCCGGCCCTCCCCCCGGCTGGAGCGGCCGTACGCGATGGTGTGCGTGGCCACGGTGTGCGCGGATACCGACGAGCGGGCCGGGTGGCTGGCCGGGCCGAGCGCCCTGGCCTTCCTGCGGCTGCGGCAGGGCCGGCCGGCGGCGCTGGCCAGCCCGGAGGAGGCGGCGGCGTACCCGTACACGCCGCTGGAGCGGGAGTTCGTGGCGCAGCGCTGGGTCGGACAGGCGATCGGTGCGCCCGAGACGGTCGGCCGGCAGCTGGACGCGCTGCTGCGCGACACGAGCGCCGACGAGCTGATGCTCACCACGATGGTGTACGACATCGCGGATCGCATCCACTCGCTGGAGCTGGTCGCGCAGAAGCTCTGGGTCCACTGAGGACGGTCGGGCCCTACTCGATCGGCTGCCGGGACACGACGGGTGGCTCCCGCCCGGCCAGCAGCCAGCTGCCCGCCGCCGCGGCGACCGGCAGCCCGACCACGATGAGCACGAGGTCGCGTACCGGCACCTGGCCCAGTTGCTGGCCGAGCCGGTCGTGGAACAGCGCCACCGCGGCCAGGTACGCGGCGCCGGTACCGAGGAGCGCGCCGAGCAGCCCGAGCGTACCGGCGGTCGCGCCGGTGATGCGCCGGCGCACCCCGCTGCCCGCCCCGGTGGCGGTGAGCGTCTGCAGGTCGCGCGTGCTCTCCGCCCGGATCAGCCCGACCGACATCGCCAGTACCCCCAAGGCGAGCAGGAGGCCCGCGAGCGTGGCGTAGTCGCGCAGCTGGTCCAGCGACGGCGCCTGGCTCCTGGTCTCGATGGTCATGCCCGCCGCCGCGGCCAGCTGCCGGGCGCTGTTGATCTGCGCCGAGGTCAGTGGCCGGGGCACCCGCACCAGCCAGGCCCCTGGCCGGGGCTGGATCGCGTACGCCTGCACCGCGTGCTCGGTGAGCAGCAGGTTCGGCTGCGCCGTGCCGGTCGGCAGCCGGCTGATCCGCTGGATCTTCGGATCGGCGACCTCCCGGGCCGTCTCGCCGCCCACCATCAGGCGCAGGTTGGGCATGCCGGTCAGGCCCGGGCGCGAGGTGATGAACAGCGCGCCCGGGTCGATGCTGGCCGGATCGATGCCGTAGTGCCGCAGCAGCTCCGGGGTGGCCACATAGGTGTCGCCGCCGTAGCCGAACACACCCCGCGACCCCACGGCCACGCCCAGCATGGCGTCGCCGGCCTCCAGGCGCAGCACGTCGCTGGTACCCAGCGCCGCCGCCACCGCGTCCACGGTCGCCAGCGAGTTGCCCGCACCGGGCGCCGGCTGCTGCTTGGTCGGGCCGTCGCCGCGGGATTCATAGACCACGAGCTGGTCGGCCGGCAGGTTGGGGCCGAAGTAGTCCAGCGTGTTCGAGTACCGCGCGGTCGCCATCACGCTGGTGATCACCGCGATGAACACCGCGAAGCTGGCCGCGGCCAGCGCCGCGCCGGAGCGCGACCG
>DATEJJ010000471.1:0-11290 GCA_035278125.1 Rugosimonospora sp. | reverse complement strand
CGGGCGGGCGGCGCCGCCGCGCGGGCCACGCCGCACCGGCGGCAGAAGTGGCGACCCAGCGGGTTCGCCTCGCCACAGCCGGCGCAGGCCCAGTCACCGGGCTGCGGTGTGCGCGTGGTCTCCGGTGCGAGGACGGCGGTGGGCCGCTGCGCCACCTCCTGCGGGAGGACCGGCGCGGGTTGGCTCTGGGGCACGGTGAGGTCGGCGTGCGGAGCGGGCGGCGCCGCGTCCACCTGCTCGCCGGTCCACTCCAGGAAGTCGCCGCAGGAGCCGCAGAACTGGTCCCCGTCCTGGTTGTTGTGCCCGCACGTCTTACAAACGATCATTTGCCAGCCTCCACCTGATCTCACCGGCGGTTGACGAAGTCCGGTGGTTGCAGCGATCCAGGGGCGACGAGGAACGGGATACCGACGGTCAGGGGTCCGGGTACCGCGGGCACGGTCGCGGTCAGCTGCTGCTGGCCCGGGAGGGTGTGCGGCAGGATCACCAGGGGCGTGGTGAAGGTACCGGTCGCGCTCGCGGTGACGCTGGTCTGACCGGCCATGTTGGACAGTGTCAGGACGACGGTCTGGCCGGGCGGGAAGCCGGTACCGCTGACCTGGCTCACCGCGCCCGGCGGGGCCAGGGGCGGGTCGGCCCGCAGCACCGGGGACACGCCGGAACCGGTCAGCGGCACGGTGTGGCTGGCGGATGACGTGTTGTCCGTGATGACGAGGACGGCCGGGCGGTCGCCGGTACCGTGCGGGGTGAACGCGAGCGTGACGGTGCACGAGCCGCCGGCCGGTACCGGCGCCGCCAGGCAGGTGGTCTGCGTGACGCGGTAGTCGCCCGGGAAGGTACCCGCCGTCGCGGGCGCGAACTGCACGCCGATCACCAGGAGCGGGGCGGTACCCGGGTTGGACACGGTCACCGTGGCCGGCATGCCCGCCACGGACAGGGCCTGCGGACCGAACGCCAGCGGGTACGGTGTGGCGGCGAAGCCGGGCGCCTGCGGTACGGTCGCGAAGCGGTGCAGGAACGCGTCGACGGTACCGTCCTGGTCACCGGGGACGAGGTCGTCCGCCCAGGACGCGTAGGCGACCGCGGAGCCGTCGGCGTCGAGCGCGGGCGCGAAGCTGTCCGAGTCGCCTTCGCACACCGCGCCGGGGACGTACGCCTTGCACACCGTCCGGATGCTCGGCGAGGCCAGCTTGGCGGGCTGGGGCGGCGGGCCGTCCGGCGGGCGGTTCGCGTCCAGCGTCAGGTCCCGGACCACCACGTCGCAGTGCGAATACACCGCGGTACCCGTCGCCGCTACCCGGGGCCGGGACCGGGTCCGCGGCTGGGCCCGGCGGCTGTCGATGCCCGCGTTGAAATGGATACACGTGTCCAGGTTGGACACGCCGTCGTCCACTCCATTGTGGACGTCGAGCGCGTCGGTGGCGTACGCGAGGAACCTGCCGTCGGTGGACAGCGCGGGCATGTACCCGGCGACGGTGACACCCTCGACGTCCTGCGAGACGATCCGCACCGCGGGCTGCTCCCCGAACGCGCCGTCGCCGTTGGGATCCCGGTCCACCAGGTACACGGGCGGGTCGGTGACGCTGGCGGTGGCCGGCGTGAACGCGACGAGCCGCCCGTCACCCGAGAGGGTGATGTTCGGGTCGAGCCGGACCGAGGCCGAGCCGACCGTGCCGCCGTGACCGTCCAGATCGAGGCGCTGCGCGGGGCCACCAGCCAGATCCATCACCCACAGGATGTGGTCGCTGTCCCCGCTGGAGGAGGCGTCCTGCGACACGGTGGCCACGTACCGGCCGCCGGCCGCCAGTACCGCCGCGCTGTCCACCTCGTAGTCGCAGGGGAAGGTGTGGACGCAGGGCACCTGGACGGCGTGTGCGGTCCACCCCGTGATCGCGCCGCCGGGCCGGGCGAGCGTGAGGTCCGCGTACGCGAGGTGCGCGCCGCTGAGGAAGGCGATCCGGGTACCGTCGGCGGACAGCGAGGGCTGCGTCTGGTACGCCCCCGTGTCCCCACCGAGTCCGGTGTACGCGCAGCCGGCGCGGAACTCGCCGCTGACCGGATCCGGCGCGCCCCGGTCACACACGACGATGGTGGAGGTGCTGCCCGAGTCGCTGCCGGCGGCGCTGGCGAAGGCGACGTAGCGACCGTCGGCGGACATGGTCGGCTGGGTGTCGTCGGTACCGCCGCGGGAGAGGTATGTCGTCGTCCGGCTCGCGGTGTCCCGCACGTAGATGCTGTGCTGTGGCCCGGTGTCGGATTCGGCGGGCAGCGGGGCGAACGTGGTGTCCGAACTGAAGGCCACGAAGCGGCCGTCGGCGGAGACCGCGGGCCGGTCGTCACCGGCCCCACCCGGCACGTCGCTGCCGGTGGGTGCGGAAGCCACCAGTGTGGTCTCCGTTGTGGACGGTGCGAGCGCCGGGCCGTGCCGCGTGGCGTGCACGGTGATGGCCGCGGTGAGCAGGAGGACGGTGGCCGCCACTGTGGCGACTGTGAAGTATGTTCGCGGGAACGCGGTATGCACGAGTCCCCCTCAGACGCCTGGCCAACGGTACAAAGGTACGAGGCACCGTGCTCCCGCGCGGGCAGAAACCGCGAAGTTGCGCGAAGAGGAAGCTTCAGGTGTACCCCGAGGCAACCGATCAAACCTCATCGGATGCGTGTCTTCGCCAGTGGACACGCCACAAAAGGCACATACTCCTACCATGGGGGTTACGGCTTCGTTGGCTGACGCGCAGCTGCGCCTGGAACCGGGGAACGCGGCCAGCTGCGGCTTCACCGTGCTGAACAACGGGACCGTGGTGGACCAGGTGACCATCGACATCCTCGGCGAAGTGTCCGCGTGGTCCACAGTGGAGCCCGAGACAGTCAACCTGTACCCGGGTGAAAGCGCCACGGCCACAATCACGTTCAGTCCGCCGCGCGCCTCGGAACCGCTCGCCGGGCCGGTACGCTTCGCGCTGCGCGCGACCTCCCGGGAGGACCCGGCCGGCTCGGCGGTGGAGGAGGGTGTCGTCGAGGTTGGCGCCTTCACCGAGGTGTCCACCACGCTCACCCCGCGCCGGGCGCACGGGCGCCGCCGCGGCGTGTTCAAGCTGTTCGTGGTCAACCGGGGCAACGCGTCGCTCAACGCGACCGTCTCCTTCGAGGACCCGGACGAGATGCTGGAGTTCCGGCTGCGCCGCCGGAAGCTCCACCTCGCCCCGGGACTGCTGGACCAGCGACGCCTGCGGGTCGCGCCGCGCCGGCGCTACCTGCGCGGGCCGGAGCAGCACCACTCCTTCCGCGTGACGGTCGCGCCGGACCACGGCGAGCCCACGCTCACCGACGCGGTACTCGTCCAGCAGCCGCTGCTGCCCGACTGGGTGCTCGCCACCGCCACCGCGACCGCGGTCCTGCTGGTGGCCTTCGTCGCCATGTGGTTCTCCGTGCTCAAGCCGAATATCAAGTCGGCCGCCTCCAACGCCGTCGATGCGCAGATGTCGCCGCTGGCCGCGGCCGTGGACAAGGCACAGCGCCAGGCCCAGGCGGCGAGCAACGCCGCCGGCCACGCCGGCGCGGCGCTCGGCAAGGGCTCCGGCGGCGACGCCCCCGCTCCGGCGAACGCCGCTCCCGCCCTGACGCAGCCGGTGGACTACCGCATCCAGGCCGACTCCGCGCCGCGCTCGGGCAACGGCTTCGACACGTTCGCGGTCCGGGCTCAGCGGGCCAAGCCGCTGGACGTGACCGACATCCAGCTGCAGAACCCCGCGGGCGACGTGGGCATGGTCGAGATCCGCCGCAACAGTACGGTCTGGCTCCGGTTCGGGCTGCAGAACTTCCGCGACTACGACGACCATTTCGTGGTACCGGTCCGCTTCAACAAGGGCGACACGGTGGTGTTCGCGGTGTCGTGCAAGAACCCGGCGGGCAAGCACTGCACGCCCGCGCTCACCTTCTCCGGCCGTACCACTCCCTAGGGGCAGATCAGCACGACCCGGTCCGCGGGGTACGCCATCCCGGGGGTCTCCGGGTCGACCACCACCAGTACCGGCGTGGTCTCCGGGATCTCCAGGTCCTGCTGCTCCTCCAGGGTCGGCATGCGGGCCGTCACCTTCTGCTGCGGCGCCAGCTCGACGACGTCCGGCTCCACCGCGGTGCGGACGAAGGTGCCGTACCCGTGCCGCACCTCGAGGATGCAGGCGTACTCCAGCAACCGGTTCGCGCGGCGGACGGTACCGCGGGCGACGCCGTACTGCGCCGCCAGCACGTCCTCCCGCGGGATCTGCTGCCCCGGGCGGAACTCCCCCTGCTCGATGCGCGCTTTCAGATCGTTGGCCACCCGCCGGAACACCGGCTCGCCACCGCTGAGTCTCGCCATGGCGGCGAACGTACGGGGGGTCGTACGTGCCGTCATACGCTGATACGTATAAACGTATACTCCTCTCGCGACACGCCGGCCGGAGGTTCACGTTTCCGGCCCTCGGATGAGGGAGGATTTCCGGAAGCGGGAGGAGGTGCCGGATGCGGCAGCAGAGTGCGGTACACGTCGAGGAGCGGGCCGGTGACCGGCTGGCGGAGCTGGGCCTGACGGTGGAGATCCTGGAGCTGGCGATGCGCGGTGCCGACGCGGAGGCGCGCACCTACACCGAGCTGGACCCGCCGAACATGCAGGGCATGGCGAGGTACTCGCGCACCGTCCGGCTGCTGCGCGAACAGCTGCTGCCGCGGGGCTGGAGCTACGACAACCCGCGCAACCTGGCCCGCACGGTCAGCCCGGACCGGCGGGTCGCGCTGATCGCCACCCTCGGGGACGCGGCCACCGGCCACCCGGACATCAGCCCGTCCACCCGGTACGAGAAGGGCATCGCCACCGCGGAGGCGATCACCCGCAACTTCGTCCAGCTCAGCCTGCCGATCGAGCTGGACGACGAGGACCCGCTGGAGGCCGACGGCGTGGCCGGCACCACCACCTGGGTGCTGCTCTACCACGTCACGGACACGGAGATCCGCGCCGAACTGTCGCTGCCGGACTCCATGGTGGACGGTTACATCGACACCTGGCTGGAGCGGGTGATCCTGCCTCCGGTCCCGCTGGCGCCGGCGCCCGCGCTCCCCGCGCCGCGGGCGAGCGAGGCCACCGTCGCCGTGCTCCCCCGCACCGCCTGACATGACCGCGTTGACGCCCAGCCGGCTCACCCTGGCCCGGCACCGCCGTGGCCTGACCCTGGTGCAGCTGTCCGCGGCCACCGGGATCAGCGTGCGCAGCATTTCCGGGTACGAGAACGGGCGGGCGCGACCCAACCAGGCGACGGTGGGGAGGCTGGCCGCGGCCCTGGACATGCCGGTCGGGTTCCTCCACGCGTCCGATGTGGACACCATCCCGCTGGACGCGATCAGCTTCCGCGCGCCGAGCAAGCTGACCGCGGGGCAACGGGACGCGGCCCGCGCGGCGGGGCGCATCGCGCTGCTCCTGACCGACTGGATCGAGCAGCGCTTCCAGCTCCCCCCCTCCGACGTCCCGTCACTGTCCAGAATGGATCCCGAGACCGCGGCGGAGGTGGTACGGGCCCGGTGGGGTCTTGGCGTCGCACCGCTGGGCAACCTGGTCTGGCTGCTGGAGGCGCACGGGGTACGGGTGTTCTCGCTCGCGACCGATTGCGCGGCGGTGGACGCGTTCTCGTTCTGCTGGGAGCAGCGGCCGTACGTGCTGCTGAACACCGCGAAGTCCGGGGAGCGCGGGCGGTTCGACGCGGCCCACGAACTCGGCCACCTGGTGCTGCACAGCGACCACCGGCTGCCGCACGGCCCCGATGCCGAGCAGGATGCCAACCGGTTCGCCGCCGCCTTCCTGATGCCCCGCGCCAGCGTGGTCGCCGCGAACCTGGCCGGCGCCGCCAGTGACCGGATCCTGCTGGCCAAGCGCACCTGGCGGGTGGCGGCGATCGCGCTGACGTACCGGCTACACGAACTCGGCCTGCTCACCGAGTGGGGGTACCGCACCGTGTGCGTGGACCTGTCGCGGCGCGGGTACCGGACGGGCGAGCCGGGCGGTATCGCGCGGGAGACGTCACAGTTGCTGGAGAAGGTGCTGCGGCACCTGCGCGACGCGGGTACCGCCCCGGCGGACATCGCCCGCGACCTGCAGATCACCCCCGCCGAACTCAACCGGCACGTGTTCGGGCTGGTACCGACCGCGCTGGACGGTGGCGGCACACCCGGAGCGGCATCCACCCGGCCGCGGCTCACGGTGGTCCGCGGGGGATGACATCGAGCCGGATGGCTATTGGCTCCGGCGCGCCCAGACAGTAGCGTGGTCGACACCAAGAGTAACGCTGGGTGGTGTCACGGGAGAGGCGCACGTGGGCCCGAACCGGAAATCAACCGAACTGGCCGAGGAGCAGGCGTACTTCGACCGCGCCGAGAAGCACCGCGAGCGCCGCCGGCAGGATCTCGACGCCGCGCCCGCGGCCGCCGCCAACCCGGGTGCGGCGCAGCGGCTGCGGAACTGGGTGACCGGTCGCAAGGAGGCGCAGCCGGGGCGGGAGGCGGTCGCGTTCGGGCGCATCGACAACCAGGAGCGTGAATCGCTGTACCTCGGCACCGAGCTGATCCGGGACGAGGATCGCGACGTGCTGGTGGTGAACTGGCAGGCACCCGCCGCCGCGCCGTACTACCAGGCGAGCATCGACGACCCGCACGGGTTGGTACGCAAGCGCTCGTACGTGTGCAACGGCAACACCATCACCGACTTCGCCGACGTCGTGTACGGGCGCGTCGAAGCCGAGCTGCGCGCGCTGGACGGGCCGGACGCGGTACTACTGTCCGAGCTGGACAGTGCGCGGGACGGCTCGATGCACGACATCGTCGCCACCATCCACGCGGCACAGTACGAGCTGATCCGCGCACCGCTGGACCAGGCGCTGGTGGTGGCGGGCGGTCCGGGTACCGGCAAGACCGCGGTCGCCCTGCACCGGGTGTCCTGGCTGCTGTTCAACCACCGCGACCGGTTGGGTGCGGCGGACGTACTCGTGGTGGGGCCGAGCCCGGCGTTCACCCGGTACGTGCGCACGGTACTGCCGGAGCTGGGCGACACGGCGGTGGCGCACGCGGACATCGGCCAGCTGGCACCGGAGGTGACCCGCGGCCGGCCCGAGCCGGAGCAGGTGCGGCGGCTCAAGGGCGACGAGCGGATGGCCGGGCTGCTGGCCCGGGCGCTGGCGGCGCGCGTCGGTACGCCCGAGCCGGCGGAGCGGATGCTGTTCGACGGGCGGTTCGTCACGCTCGCCGGCGCCGAGGTACGGTCCATTGTGGACGCATGCCGGGACGCTTCCGGCCCGTACCACGAAAGCCGTGAGCTGTTGCGCACCCGGCTGGCCGAGCTCGCCCGCGAGCGCGGCGCACCGGCGGACCCCGCGCGCCTCGTTCCGGTGGAGAACCTGGTGGAACGGCTGTGGCCGCAGTTCTCGGCGGCGGCGTTCCTGCGCGGCCTGCTGGGTTCGCGGCGGCGCCTGGCCGCGGCGGCGGGCGCGGACTTCACCGCGGGCGAACTGGCCCTGCTGCAGCGGCGCGGTGCGGACCGGCTGTCCCGCGAGATCTGGGGCGACGCGGACCTGCCGCTGCTGGACGAGGTGGACGCCCTGCTGAACGGCGTGCCGCGGCGGTACCGGCACATCGTGGTGGACGAGGCGCAGGACCTGTCGCCGATGCAGCTGCGCGCCATCGCCCGGCGCTGCGCGACCGGATCGCTGACGGTGGTGGGCGATCTGGCGCAGTCGACCGGTCCGTGGGCCCGGGACCAGTGGGACGACGTGCTGCGGCACCTGCCCACCACGCTGCCGCACGCCGTGTCCACCCTGCGGTACGGCTACCGCGTGCCGCGCCGGGTGTACGCGCTGGCGGCGCAGCTGCTGCCGCTGGCCGCGCCCGGGCTGGCGCCGCTGACGGTGGTGCGGGACGGGCCGGCGGATCCGCGCATCCACCGGGTCGAGGCGATGGAGCGTCCAGGGTGGACAGTGCGGGTCGCCGCCGAGCACGCGGCCGAGGGGCGCTTCGTCGGCGTGGTCTGCCCGGACAGCTGCCGGCAGGAGGTCATCGAGGCGCTGGCCGCGAACCAGGTGTCCTGGCGCGGTGCGGGGCAGGGCGGTCCGGAGCAGAGCGGCGCGGACGCGGCGGTGCACCTGGTCAGCCCGCAGGAGGCCAAGGGGCTGGAGTTCGACGCGGCCATCGTGGTGGAGCCGGCCGAGATCGTGGCGGCGGACGAGCGCGGGCACCGGATGCTGTTCATCGCGCTGACCCGGACCACGCGGTTCCTGGACATCGTCTGCGTGGGCGAGCCGGTGCCGCTGTCCCCACCCGAACCCGCTCCCCCGGCACCCCCGCCGCCGGGCGATCCGCAGCAGCTGCAACGGTTGGCGCAGCAGGTGGCCACGGCGGTGGCCGGCGCCGCGCCCGCACCACTCTGGGACGAGGTGCTGGAGCGCGCGGCGCAGCTCCTGGACGGGCAGCGCGGCGGCGGCGCGCCTACCGGGCGCCACCGGCGCGGCTGATCGCCTCCGAGTCCAGGCTCCGCCCGACCGCCCACTCCACGATGGCGTCGAGCAACTTGGGCTTGGTGCCGCTGGCGGTGATGCCGAGGTCGGCGGCGAGCTGCTTGAGCTTGGCCACGGTGAGCTTGAGGTCGACCTCCAGGTAGCGGCGGGCCGCCGCGCGGTCACCGATGCCGGCCACGGTCGCCACGATCTCCTGCGCGGGGCGGGGCAGCGCGGCACCGGTCGCGGCCGTAGCGCGCCCGCCCCTGGCCACCACCTCCAGCCGGGCCTCGCCCGTGGCCAGCGCGTCAAGCTGCTCGGCGGGCAGCTTGCGCAGGAACTCGGCGACCCGGAGCAGCACGTCGTGGGCGACGTCGGCGGGCTGGGGCACGGGTACTCCTCACACTCGCGTCTTGGCGATGAACTCGCTGGTGAGCTGCTGGAGCTCGTACCGCAGATTCTCCATGGCGCTGGTACGGTCCGCCGCCAGCACCACCGGTACGCTGCGGTCGCCCGCGTCGGTGAAGGCGGTCTTGTTCTCCCGTACCGTCTGGCGGAACACGGGGATCTCGATCTGCTCCAGCCGCTGCATGCTCTGCCGCTGCGCGATGAGGATACCGGAGCCGGTGTGCTGGATCATCGTGTGCACCACACCGAGGATCTCCGGCGTGATCGGGGCCGCGGCCACCTCGCCGTACTCGGCGACCAGGCGGGACAGGCGGGTACGCAGGTAGTCGATGCCCAATGTGGACAGATAGTCGGGGCGGGCCGGGATGAGTACGTGGTCGCTGGCCACGATCGCGGTACGGGTCACCATGTTGAAGTTCGGCGCGCAGTCGATCAGCACCGCGTCGTACCGCTGGAACGCCGGGTCGGCCAGCGCGTTGGCGAGCATCCGGTGCACCGGCAGGTACCTCGGGTGCGCCTGCTGGTGCTGGGCGGCGCCCAGGCCGGCCGCGAGGTCGAGGTCGATCTCGATCAGCCCGAGGTGCGAGGCGAGCAGGTGCAGCTCGCCGCCGTTGCCCGAGGCCGCCTCCTTCACCGCGGGCGGCTCCACCACGTACTTGTCGAGCGGCTCCGGCTCGGCGCCGGGGGCCAGCGCGCCGGCGATGCCGGACTGGAACCACTGCCGGATGGTGCGGTCGGCGGCGAGGTGCTCCTCCCACTGCGCCACGCGGAAGAACGAGAAGGTCAGGCTCGCCTGCGGGTCGAGGTCCACCAGCAGCACCCGCCGGCCCCGCGCGGCCAGGTCGGCGCCGATGTTGGCGGTCAGCGTGGTCTTGCCGACGCCGCCCTTGTAGTTGATGACGGCCACCACGCATCCGGGCATACACACCACTCTGCCGTACGCACGGCAACGCAGCCATACACGCACGGCCATGGACGGCGGCCCGGCGGGCGGGGACCATGGATGGGCATGGCTGCCTATGATGGGCCGGATGAGGGCAGCGGTAGGGAGCCGACACTCACGGGGGTTATGCGCGCAATGACCGAGTCGCCGCCGCACGTACGCGCGGTCGCGCAGGTGGGCAGCGACCGGCCCGGCGCGACCGGGCCCGCGGTCCTGCTGCCCCGGCGCCGCCCGGGCTATCTCGGGCCGGTACACGTCGTGCAGCTGCTCATCGCCGAGGCCGCGGTGATCACGGTACTGGCCGTGTCCGGGCGCGGCGTGGTGGTGCTCGGGGTGGCGGCGGTACTCGGGCTGGTGCTGCTCGCGCTGACGCTGACCCGGCGCGAGGGTCGGTGGTGGATCGAGCGCCGGCTGATGACCCGCCAGTACCGGCGGCGGCGCAAGGTCCGCCCCGTGACGGTACCGGCCGACCCGCGGCTGACCGCACTGCGCTGGCTCGCGCCCGGCCTGTCGGTGCAGACGATCGACACCCGGGACGGCGCGCAGATCGGCGTGGCACAGGACGAGGCGGGCTGGTACGCGGTGGCCGCGGTGAGCCCGCGCGCCGCCATGCGCGACGACGCGCACGACGGTCTGCCGCTGGACGTGCTGGTGCAGGCGCTGGTCGACGTGGCGCAGCCGGGCGCGGTACTCCAGGTGGTGACGCACACCGTACCCGCACCCAGCCTCGACCTCGACCCCGCGCGCCCGGCCGGCCACTCGTACCGCGAGCTGCTGCAGCGCTTCGGGCCGGTACCGATCCCGGTGGACCGGGTCACCTGGGTCGCGGTACGGCTGGACGCCCGCGCGCTGGCCGAGTCCGGTGTGGACGGAGTCGCCGAGACCGGTCGCGCACCGGCCGCGGTGGCCACGCTGATCCGCCGGGTGGCCAAGTCGCTGCGCCCGCTCGGCTTCACCTACCAGGTACTCGACGCGGGCGGCCTGGTCGACGCGCTGTCCCGCTCCTGCGACCTGACCCACCCGGCCCAGTCCGGCCCCGCCCCGGACCCGCGCGAGGACTGGACCGCCTGGCACTCCGGCCGGCTGGCCCACCGCTCGTTCTGGATCGCCGAATGGCCGGGCATCGCGGCGAGCGGCGCCCTGCTGGACTGGCTGTCCACCGCACCCGCCGCGCAGTCCAGCATCGCGATGATCCTGGTACCGGACGGGGACTCGGTGGACATGCGGTGCGTGGCGCGGATCTCCGCCCCGCCCAACGAACTGGCCGCGGTGGCCGAGGCGGTGGACCGGGGCGCCCGTACCGCCGGTGCCCGGCTGTTCCCGCTCGACGGCGAGCAGGCGCCGGCGACGTACGCGTCCGCTCCGACCGGGGGCGGCCCGCGATGAGCCAGCCGGAGCAGGAGCGGCAGCCGCCGGCGCCACCTCCACCGCC
>DATEJJ010000470.1:0-2286 GCA_035278125.1 Rugosimonospora sp. | reverse complement strand
CGGCGGCGGCCGGCACCGCACCGCCGGACGAGCAGCTGCTCCACGCCGTGGACAACCGGATGCTGCTCCAGAGCCAACTGCTCACCCCGCACGCGTGGGCGATCCCGCTGGCCCTGGTCGCGGTCGCGCTGCCGTACCTGGAGAGTCCTGTGTGGACATTCGTCGGGGTGGCCAGCACGCTGACCGCGCTGGGCGGGGTACTGCTGCGGCCGGCGCGCCGGATCGTGGATGACTGGCACTTCCGCATCGCGGCCCGCCCGGCCGGGCTGGTGCTGCGCCACGGGCTGCTGGAGACGCGGGTACAGACGCTGCCGCCGCGGCGGGTACAGGCGGTCGCGGTGACCCGGCCGCTGCTGTGGCGGATGCCCGGCTGGGTGTACGCGCGTATCGACGTGGCCGGGTACGGGGCGCACGACCGGCGCGCCGAGACGCACGTGGACCGGCTGCTCCCGGTCGCCACGCAGGACACCGCCCGGTGGGTGGTCGACCAGGTGCTCGGCGGGGTGGACCCGGCCGCCCTCGCGCTGGTACCCGCGCCGCGCCGGGCCCGCTGGGTGGCGCCGCTGAGTCAGCCGAACCTGGCGGTGGCGCTGGACGCCGCCGTGGTCGCGGTCCGGGACGGCTGGCTCACCCAGGAGCTGGTACTCGTCCCGTACGCGCGGGTGCAGAGCGTCCGGGTGGTACGCGGGCCGGTACGGCGCTGGCTGCGGCTGGCGGACGTACACGTGGACACCGCCGGCTCGGTGCACGTGGTGGCCACCGGCCGGGACGCGGGCGAGGCGTACGCGCTGGCCGAGGAGATCACCCGGCGCGCCCGGGAGGCCCGCTCCCGCGCCACCTGAAACTGCCATTACCGGCCCCCGGTTCACGATCCTCAGGAAAACAAGATTTACTTTCCGGGTGCTCGTACTGCTCGGCGCCCTTCCTGTGCTGGCGTACCCCCTGGTCGGGTACGCGGTGCGCCCGGCCCGGCCCGCCTTCGCGCCGGTACGCCTCGCGCTGATCCGGGCCGCGCTGATCCTCGGCGCCGCCGCCGTGGTCCTGGTCGAGCTGCTCTCCGCGTTCCACTCGCTGACCCGGGGTCCGCTGGTCCTGGCCTGGTCCGCCGGCCTACTGGCGGCCGGCGCCGCGGCCGCGTGGCGGTACCGGCGGGACGGGCGGAAACCGGCGACCACCCCGTGGCGGGAGCGGCTCGCCCGCCGCTGGCGCGAGTGCTCCCGGGCCGAGCGGGCGATGCTGGTGCTGCTGGCCGCGTTGCTGCTCGGCGAGCTGGTGCTGGCGCTCGGGTATCCGCCGAACAACTACGACTCGCAGACGTACCACCTGCCCAAGATCGAGCACTGGGTACAGCAGCACGACGTCAACTTCTTCGCCACCCGTATCCACCGGCAGCTGTCCATCGCGCCGGGCGCCGAGTACCTGCTGCTGCACCTGCGCGTGCTCACCGGCGGCGACGTGCTCTACAACATGCTGCAGTGGTGCGCCGGGCTGGCCTGCGTGGTGCTCGCCTCCCGGATCGCCGGGCAGCTCGGCGGGGGCCGCCGCGCGCAGCTGCTGTCCGGGTTCCTGGTCGGCACCACGCCCATGGTCGCGCTGGAGGCGACCAGCACGCAGACCGACCTGGCCGTGGCCGCCTGGGTCGGGTGCCTGGCCACGCTCGTGCTCGACCAGCTCCGCCGGCGTACCGGCTGGGTCGACGCGGCCCTGCTCGGCGCGGCGACCGGCCTGTCCGGCCTGACCAAGACCAACGGCCTGCTCGCGGCCGGCCCGCTGCTGCTGATCTGGCTGGTGGCCCAGGTGCGGCTGGCCCGCGGCGCGCTGCCCCGGCGGCTGCCCGCCACCGTGCTGTGCGGGCTGGGCATCGTGGCGGTGGCGGCGGTCATCGCCGGCCCGTACGTGAACCGGGTGGACGGCGTGTACGGCAACCCGCTGGGGCCGCCGTACCTGCGCGAGTCGATCTCCATGCAGCGGCACGACCCGGCGGCGGTACTGGTCAACGGGCTGCGGATCGGGCAGACCGCCCTGGAGGTACCGGTGCAGCGGGTGAACCGGTGGGCCGCCAAGGCGATCCGGGGCGTGGCCAGGGTGGTCCACGTCAACCCGAACGATCCGCTGATCACGTTCCCCGACTCGACCTTCCCGGCCTCCTCCTGGCAGCCCGACGAGGACCACTCCTCCTTCCCGGTGGAGGCGGTACTCGTGCTGGTCGGCGCCGGCGCCCTGCTGGTCCGGCCGCGCCGCGCCGGCCTGGCGGAGCACCCCGCCGTGCTGCGCGCGTACGCGGGC
>DATEJJ010000469.1:0-12803 GCA_035278125.1 Rugosimonospora sp. | reverse complement strand
TCGGTGACGGGGAGTTCCTCCGGGTCGCCGTGTTCCTGTCGGTCCTCGACGTGCACGTCAACCGCGCGCCGGTCGCCGGCCGGGTGGTCGACTACTTCGTCGTGGACGGCGGGTACGCGGCGGCCATGCGCCCGGAGGCGGAGCACAACGTCGCGGCGTACACGGTGCTGGAGACCGGGCGTGGCCAGGTGGTGGTGGCGCAGCGTACCGGCCTGGTCGCCCGGCGGATCGTGCAGCGGGCGCCGGTGGGCTCGCTGCTGGCCAAGGGTGAGCGCTTCGGCCTGATCCGGTTCGGCTCGCGGACCGACGTCTACCTGCCGGCCGGCGCGGCGAACCCGGCGGTGGCCCCCGGCGACACGGTGGCCGGCGGCGCCTCGATCATCGCCCACTGGCGCTGACCTGACCTCGTGCTGACCCGGGTGCGGCGGCTCAGACGCGCTCGCGCTGGCGGGTGCGCAGCCAGACCGCCGGGCCGCTGACCAGGTACAGCACGACCAGCGCGACGAACGTGACCCGGTAGTCCATGAGCGCGCCCACGGCCACCGCGAACCACAGCCAGACCGGCAGCCGGGCGATCCGGGCCAGCTTGGCGTACGGGAAGCTGGACACCATGGCGAGCGCCAGCAGCGCGATCGCGCCCACCGCCACGGCACCGGGCAGCCGCAGCCCGATCAGGGTGGCCAGGCCCAGCACGGCGGCGGCCATCGTCGTGGGTACGCCGCAGAAGAACCGCGTGTCGCACGGGGAGACGTTGAACCGGGCCAGCCGGATCGCGGCGCACGCGGCCACCAGCGCGCAAGCGGCGCCCACGGCCGGGGTCGGCGCGGAGCCGCGCAGCGAGGCGTAGACCACCACCGGCGCCGCGATGCCGAACGAGCACATGTCCGCCAGCGAGTCCATCTGCGCGCCGAAGGGACTGGCCACGCCGAGCCGGCGCGCCAACCCGCCGTCGAGCCCGTCGAACAGCACGCAGCCGACCAGGCACGCGGCCGCGGGGTGGACCCGGCCGCCCATGCTCAGGAAGATCGCGGAGACGCCGAGCCCGAGGCTCGCCAGGGTGCACGCGTTGACCAGGGCGAAGCGGATCCGGCGCCGGCGGGTGCGGGCGCCGGGCAGCAGCGGTACCGGGCGCCCGGGTACGGTCGCGGATGCCGGTGCGGGTGCGGGGCTGACCGGCGCGACCAGGTGCGTACCGTGGTCGGCGGCGACGACCAGCCGACTGTTGTACGGGTCGAGTGCGACGTCGGCCGCGGCCGGCCTGCGGGTGGCTCCCGGGTCGCGACGCCGGCCGACCCGCACCAGCAGCATCTGGCGGGCGAGCGAGCCGCTGCGCCGCAGCCTTCCGGCCCAGCGACGCCCCGCGGGGCGGGGACTGTCGGTCGTGCGTCGGCGCCGAACCCAAGGGGCTCTCGGCACGGTTCCCTCCAACTACAGGAACTCAGGTTCCCGGATGTGTTCTCCGGTATCGCGGCCTACACCATCGCACACGAGGACGCCCATTGGCGATGCTTGGCCACCGGATCATTTCTCCATTGTGGATCATCCAGGTCAGCCCGAGCCGGGAATCCGGCACTACACTGGGTGATTACATTGTGGACGCCGCAGCCAGTGTACCCGGGCGCCACACACGCCCCACAAGTGATCACTTTCCGTATCGGTTGATCGCGTCCCGGGCCAGCGTGTTGAGCCGCAGCCCGTCGAGTTCGGCCGGGTCCACCCAGCGTGCCTCGGCCGTGGAGCCGCCGCTCTCGTTCACTCTCGGTGCCGACGGCTGCTCCACCCGTACCCGGTACAGGCTGCGGACGGTGTGCCAGTCGATCGGGTACCCCTCCGGCCCGAGCGCGGTCGGGCGGTGCAGGTGGGTCACGTCGAGCAGCTCGGTCACCCGGCCGCGCTGGTCGGTCTCTTCCGCGATCTCGCGGAGCAGCCCGGCGGTGGCCTGCTCGCCGAAGTCGGTACCGCCGCCGGGCAGGTGCCAGGTGCCAGCGCCCGGGTACCCGGGGGCGATGCGGGTCAGCAGCAGCCGCCCGGCCGGGTCGGTGACGAGCCCGTACGCGGCGAAGCGCTGCACGTGGGTGATCTCGGGCGGGGTGACCGGCTCGGCCGGCGGGATGTCCTCACGGTACGTGATCGGCAGGCTCAGCACTTGGGACACGTACGGGAGCAGCACCAGGCCCGGAAGGTCGGCCGGGCCGTACCACTCGGCCCGGTCGCTGGTACCCGCAACCTCGTTACGCAGCGTACCTCCGGTGATCCGTACGTCGTAGATCACGCGGTCGGTATGCACCACCTTGTTCTTCCGGCGGACGTGTCCAAGGTCACTGATCACCTCACGCAGGGTGATCACCTTGACCGTGTACCCGGTCTCCTCTTCGAACTCCCGGACCACCGCGTCCCGGGGCGCCTCGCCGTGCTCCACGCCCCCGCCCGGCAGCCCCCAGTACTTCGGGAAGTCGTCGTGCACCGCCGCCCGTACCAGCAGCACGTCGCCGCCAGGATCCGGCTCCCGGCACAGCCCGTACGCCGCGATCCGCCGCTCCTGCACCGCCTGCGCGCTACGGCCCGGAGGCGGGCCGAACCTCCCCGTCTGCACGCTCAGGAGGTTAGCGCGCCGAGCACCTCTGCCGTCACTTCGGTGAGATCAAGTCCGGCGACCTCGCCCCGGGCGAACCAGCGCGCCTCGGCCGTCGAGCCGCCCACGTCGTGTACCCGCGGGTCGCTGGCCAGGTCGACCGCCACCCGGTAGAACGCGCGTACCCCGTGCCAGTCGATCGGGTACCCCTCGGGTCCGAGCGAGGCGGCGTCCCGGTGGCTGAGCACCCCGAGCAGCTCGACCAGCCGGCCCCGCTGCCCGGTCTCCTCGACCAGTTCCCGGATGAGCGCGGCGCCCGGCTGCTCGCCGTAGTCGGTACCCCCGCCGGGCAGGTGCCACTTGCCCCCGCCCGGGTACCCGTCCGCGATCCGGGTCAGCAGGATGCGCCCGCCCGGGTCGGTGGCCACCGCGTACGCGGCGAAGCGCTGTGCGCGGTGCAGCCCGTCCGGCCCGGGTACCGCGTGGAACGACGGGAAGTCCGGCGGCTCGTCCGGGCGCAGGTCCACGGCTGCCGGGGGCAGGCCCAGCGCGAGCGCGGTGAAGGGGCGCAGCGGGAGCTGCTTCACCTCCTCCTGGTCCACCCAGCGGGCCAGGTCGGTGGGCTGGCCCACGCGGTCGATCAGCGCGCCGCCGCGTACCGATACCTCGTAGATCAGGCGGTCGGTGTGGATGGTCACGCCGCGGTGCGGCAGCGAGCGCATGTCGGCGTACACATCGATGAGACGGGTGATGGCGACGGACAGCCCGGTCTCCGCGGCGGTCTCGCGCACGACCGTGTCCCTGGGGTTCTCGCCGTGGTCGACGGCGCCGCCGGGCAGCGACCAGATGCCGGGGGTTCCGGTCCCGGGCGATGCCCTGACCAGGAGAACCTTGTCGCCGGAGGCACGGCACATCGCATAGGCGGCAATGCGCCGCAGGGGTTCCAGCGCGGGGGTCACAAGGGCAAATATTGCCTGTATCAACGGATCGTCCCGGTTAACTGTCAGATTCCTGACACCCTGCTCCACCAGGGGGGTGACGGCCCGGAGGAAAGTCAGGGACGGCATCCGGGCGCTCACTGAGGCGCGCCGGGCGCCCGGACGGCACAGTGGAGGCATGACACAGATGCCCGTATACAAGCAGCTCCGCCGCTCCCGCACCGAGAAGATGGTGGCCGGGGTGTGCGGCGGCATCGCCCGCTACTTCAACGTCGACCCCGTGCTGGCCCGCGTCGCGTTCGTGGTGCTCGCGTTCATCAGCGGCGGCCTCGCCGTGCTCGCCTACTTCGTGGCCTGGGGCGTGATGCCCGAGGAGCCCATCACCCCGTGATCACTCCCACTCGATGGTGCCCGGCGGCTTGCTCGTGACATCCAGCACGACGCGGTTGACCTCGGGCACCTCGTTGGTGATGCGGGTGGAGACGCGAGCGATCACGTCGTACGGCAGCCGCGACCAGTCCGCGGTCATGGCGTCCTCGCTGGACACCGGCCGCAGCACGACGGGGTGCCCGTAGGTGCGCCCGTCGCCCTGTACGCCCACCGACCGCACGTCCGCCAGCAGCACCACCGGGAACTGCCATACCTCGCGGTCCAGACCGGCGGTGGTCAGCTCCTCGCGGGCGATGCGGTCGGCGGCGCGCAGCACCGCCAGCCGCTCCTCGGTGACCGCGCCGATGATCCGGATGGCCAGGCCGGGCCCGGGGAACGGGTGCCGCCACACCATCGCCTCGGGCAGCCCGAGCCGCTCGCCGATCGCCCGCACCTCGTCCTTGAACAGCGTGCGCAGCGGCTCCACCAGCTGGAACGCAAGATCGTCGGGGAGCCCGCCGACGTTGTGGTGCGACTTGATGTTCGCGGTACCGCTGCCGCCGCCGGACTCCACCACATCCGGGTACAGCGTGCCCTGCACGAGATACTCCACGTCGCCGGACGCGGCCACCTCGCGGGCCGCCCCCTCGAAGACCCGGATGAACTCCCGTCCGATGATCTTCCGCTTCCGCTCCGGGTCCTCCACCCCGGACAGCGCGGCCAGGAACTGCCCGGCGGCGTCCACCACCCTGAGCGTGATCCCGGTCGCCGCCACGTAGTCCTTCTCCACCTGCTCCGCCTCGCCGGCGCGCAGCAGGCCGTGATCCACGAAGACGCAGGTGAGCTGGTCACCCACGGCGCGGTGGACCAGCGCCGCCGCCACCGCGGAGTCCACCCCGCCGGACAGCCCGCAGATCACCTGCTTGTCGCCGACCTGCGCGCGGATCGCCGCGACCTGGTCGTCGATCACGCTGCCCATGGTCCAGTTCGGGGTGATCCGGGCGACGTCGTACAGGAAGTGGGTGAGGACGCGCTGCCCGTACGGCGTGTGCGCGACCTCCGGGTGGAACTGCACCCCGGCGCGGGCGCCGGCCGGGTCCTCGAACGCCGCCACCGGCGCCCGCCCGGACGCGGCGGTCACGGTGTACCCGGCGGGCGGGACGGTGACGCAGTCGCCGTGGCTCATCCACACGCTCTGCTCGGCGGGCAGCCCGGCGAACAGCCGGCCACCGCCGCCGCCCACCCGCAGCGGCGTGCCGCCGAACTCCCGCTGTCCGGTGTGCTCGACCGTGCCGCCCAGCGCCAGCGCCATCGCCTGGAAGCCGTAGCAGATGCCGAAGATGGGTACGTCGGACGCGAACAGCTCGGGATCGACCTGCGGCGCGCCCGGCTCGTACACGCTGGACGGGCCGCCGGACAGGATCACGGCCAGGGGCTCGCGGGCGAGCATCTGCGCGGCCGGCATCGAGTGCGGCACGATCTCGGAGTACACGTCGGCTTCGCGCACCCGGCGCGCGATCAACTGCGCGTACTGCGCCCCGAAGTCGACGACGAGAACCGGCCTTGGCAAGCTCATGCCCGTGCTCGCTTCGCTGCGCGCGGGCATGAGGCACCTAGGCCCGGTACTGGCTGATTCGCTCGCTGGCGCTCGCTCATCCGCCAATCCTACGAGCCGGCCAGGGTCACCGGCCCGCGGTGTCCCGTGCCGGTGGCGGAGCGGTGACGTGCAGCGCGGCAGGCGCGTGCGCCGGTACCGCCGGGGTCCGCGGCGGCACCGGGTCGACCCGCGCGTACGCCGAGCCCTGCGCCGGGCGGGTATCCGCCTCGCCCTTGTTCGGCCACAGGGACATCGCCCGCTCGGCGAGCGCCGTGATGGTCAGCGACGGGTTCACGCCCAGGTTCGCCGACACCGACGCACCGTCCACAACGGACAGTCCCGGGTACCCCCAGACCCGGTGGTACGGATCGATGACGCCAGTGTCCCGGGAGTCGCCGACCACCGCGCCGCCGAGGATGTGCGCGGTGAGCGGGATGTTGAACACGTCCGGCCAGCTCCCGCCGGGTACCCCGCCGATCTCCTCGGCGAGCAGCCGTACCGCCTGGTTGCCGGCGGGGATCCAGCGCGGGTTGGGCGCGCCGTGCCCCTGGCGGCTGGAGAGGCGGCGGCGGCCGTACCAGCTGCGTCCATAGTGGACTGTGAGCGAGTTGTCCAGCGACTGCATCACCAGCGCGATGACCGTACGCTCGGACCAGCGCCGGATCGACAGCACGCGCAGGTGCGTGGGCAGACGGCTGGCGAAAACCTGCAGGAAGCGCAGCGGGCGCCACCGGTCGCCGTCCACCAGTACGGTCTGCAGCAGGCCCATCAGGTTGGCTCCGCGCCCGTACCGGACCGGCTCGATGTGGGTGTTCTCGTCCGGGTGGAACGAGCTGGTGATGGCGGCGCCGTCGGTGTAGTCGGTCTTCTCCGCGAGCGACCGGGCGCCGAGGATCGCCTCCGAGTTGGTACGCGTCAGCGCGCCGAGCCGGTCGGAGAGCCCGGGCAGCACGCCGTCCACCTTCATCCGGTGCAGCAGCCGCTGGGTACCCAGCGCGCCCGCGGCCAGGATGACCTGCTTCGCCCGGAACGTCTGCCGGGCCAGGCCGCCGGTACGCCGCGTGTGCACCTCGTACCCGTCGCCGGTCGGGCGGATCGAGGTGACCGTGGTCAGCGGGTGCACCGTGGCGCCCAGCCGTTCGGCGAAGTACAGGTAGTTCTTCACCAGGCTGTTCTTCGCGTTGTGCCGGCAGCCGGTCATGCACGCTCCACAGTGGAGGCACGAGTTGCGCACCGGCCCGGCGCCGCCGAAGTACGGGTCGCGCCCGCTCTCGCCGAAGTAGATGCCCACCGGCGTGGGGTGGTAGGTGTGCCCGACCCCCATCCGCTCGGCGACGGTACGCATCGCCTGGTCGCTGGCGGTGGTGCGCGGGTACGTGTTGACGCCGAGCATCCGCTCCGCCTGGTCGTACCAGGGCGCCAGCTCGTCCGCCCAGTCGGTGATGTGGCTCCACTGCGCGTCGGCGTAGAACGGCGCGAGCGGCCGGTACAGGGTGTTCGCGTACACCAGGGAGCCGCCGCCCACGCCCGCGCCGGAGAGCACCATCACGTTGCGCAGCAGGCTGATCCGCTGGATGCCGAACCAGCGCAGCCCGGGCGCCCAGAGGAACCGGCGCAGCCGCCACGAGGTCTTCGGCAGTTCGTCATCGGAGAACCGCCGCCCGGCCTCCAGCACCGCGACGCGGTACCCCTTCTCCGCCGCCCGCAACGCGGCCACACTGCCGCCGAAGCCCGAGCCCACGATGACCACGTCGACGTCCATGGGACCTCCCGAGTACGTTACCCGAGAGTAACCTAAATCAGCGGTCCAGCACGAGGCTGACTTTCTGGAACTCCTTAAGGTCCCGGTACCCGCACTTGGCCATGGCCCGGCGCAGCCCGCCGAACAGGTTGAGCGTGCCGTCCGGGTCGTCGGAGGGCCCGAACAGCACCCGCTCCATGGACGACCTCGGCTCATCGCCCAGCTCACCGGCCGCGCTGAACGCGCCGCGCGGCAGTTGGGGGTGGCTCGCCGCCGAGTGCCACCAGGCACCGCCGGCCGGCGCCTCCTCGCACTGGGAGAGCGGCTCGCCGATCATCACGGCGTCCGCGCCGCAGCCCAGGGCCTTGGCGACGTCGCCCGAGGTACGCAGGTCGCCGTCGGCGATCAGGTGCACGTACCGGCCGCCCGTCTCGTCCAGGTAGTCCCGCCGGGCCGCCGCCGCGTCCGCGATCGCGGTCGCCATGGGTACCCGGATGCCGAGCACCGTGTCGGTGGTGGACCAGTCGTCCGCACCGATGCCCACGATCACGCCGGCGGCGCCGGTACGCATCAGGTGCAGCGCGGTCTTGTAGTCGGTGCAGCCGCCCGCGATCACCGGCAGGTCCAGGTCGGCGATGAACTCCTTGAGGTTCAGCGGCTCATCCACAGTGGACACGTGCTCGGCGGAGACGATGGTCCCCTGGATCACCAGCAGGTCCACGCCGGCGTCGAGGATCACCGGGGCGAGCGCGAGCGTGTGCTGCGGCGACACCCGCACCGCCACGGTCACGCCGGCCGTGCGGATGGCGCGTACCCGGTCGCCGATCAGCTCGGGGCGGATCGGCTCGGCGTACACCTCCTGCAGCCGCCGGGTGGCCTGCGCCGTCCCGTCGAGCGAGCCCAGCTCTTCGAGGATCTTCGCCGGATCCTCGTACCGCGTCCAGAGCCCCTCCACGTTGAGCACGCCCAGGCCGCCGAGCCTGCCCAGGGCCGCCGCCGTGGTCGGGCTCATCGTCGCGTCGCTGGGGTGCGCCACGCACGGAATCTTGAAGGGGTACGCGTCCACCTGCCACCCGGTCGACACGTCGTCGAAGTCGCGGGTACGCCGGCTCGGTACGATCGCGATGTCGTCCAGGTGGTACCCGCGCTGCGCGGTCTTCCCCATCCCGATCTCAACCATGTCGCGCACGACTCACTCCAAAGTAGACACCCACGACTCACCGCGAGTAGTAGTTTGGCGCTTCAACCGTCATCTGGATGTCGTGCGGGTGGCTCTCCTTGAGTCCCGCCGCGGTGATCTGGATGAGCTGCCCCTTCTCCTGCATGTCGGCGATGGTCGCCGAACCGCAGTAGAACAGCGCCTGCCGCAGGCCGCCGACGAGCTGGTGGGCGACCGCGCCGAGCGGGCCGCGGTACTGCACCTGCCCCTCGATGCCCTCGGGGATCAGCTTGTCCTCGGTCGTCACGTCGTGCTGGAAGTACCGGTCCTTCGAGTACGAGCGGGTGGTCCCGCGCGACTGCATGGCACCCAGCGACCCCATGCCGCGGTACGACTTGTACTGCTTGCCGTTGATGAAGATCAGCTCGCCGGGGCTCTCCTCGCAGCCGGCGAGCAGGCTGCCCAGCATCACCGTATCGGCGCCGGCCACGATCGCCTTCGCGATGTCGCCCGAGTACTGCATGCCGCCGTCCCCGATCACCGGTACCCCCGCCGGCCGGCACGCCCGCGCCGCCTCCATGATGGCCGTGATCTGCGGTACCCCCACCCCCGCCACCACCCGCGTCGTGCAGATGGAGCCGGGGCCCACGCCCACCTTGACCGCGTCCGCCCCGGCCTCGATCAGCGCCTTGGCCCCCGCGTACGTGGCCACGTTGCCGGCCACCACCTCGACCGGGGTCTCCCGCTTGAGCCGGCGCACCATGTCCACCACGGCGCGGTTGTGGCCGTGCGCGACGTCCACCACGATCACGTCGACCCCCGCGTCGACCAGGGCACCGGCGCGCTTGTACTGCTCGTCGTCCACGCCGGTCGCGGCGGCCACCCGCAGCCGGCCCGCGCTGTCCTTGGTGGCGTGCGGGAACTGCTCGCTCTTGGTGAAGTCTTTCACGGTGATCAGGCCGCGCAGCTTGCCGGCCTCGTCCACCAGCGGCAGCTTCTCCACCTTGTGCTCGCGCAGCAGGGCCAGGGCCTCCGCCTTGGTCACCCCGACCGGCGCGGTGACCAGCGGCATCTTGGTCATGACGTCGCGCACCAGTGAGCTGGAGTCGGTGACGAAGCGCATGTCCCGGTTGGTGACGATGCCGACCAGCGAACCGTCGGCCCCGACCACCGGAGCACCGGAGATGCGGTACCGCGCACACAGCGCGTCCACGTCCCGCAGGGTGTCCCCGGGCGCGCAGGTGACCGGATTGGTGATCATGCCGGCCTCGGAGCGCTTGACCATGTCGACCTGCTGCGCCTGCTCCTCCATGGAGAGGTTGCGGTGCAGCACCCCGATGCCGCCGTGCCGGGCCATGGCGATCGCCATCCGCGCCTCGGTGACCGTGTCCATCGCGCTGGACACCAGCGGGATGGCCAGCTCGATGTTGCGCGTCAACCGGGTCGCCGTCGACGCGGCGCTGGGCAGCAGGTCGGACTCGACCGGCAGCAGCAGCACATCGTCGAAGGTCAGACCCAGCGGCAGGCTGGTCACGGGCAAGTCGGCGGAGCGATGGTCCACGATCTTCCCTTCGGCGGCGGTGGCTGTCCCCAGAACCTGGCCGCCCGGCCGAAGGCGCCCCCGTCCGCGATCTCCAGCGACCTGGGGCCCATCCTACTCATGCCGCCCGGGTACCCCTTGCGTCTCCCTGCTGGTGGCCCGTTTGTCGGGGCCGCGGGCCGGCGCTGATCTGTGTTCGGCGATACGGTGGATGCGTGCACGAAGAGCCCATCGACCCGTTCGCCGGTGACCCGGCCGACCCGTCCAATGAACTGGCCGACCTCGACGAAGAGGAAGGCGAGGACGGCGACGCGCTGACCACCGCCGAGCGTGAAGACGTGCTGGAGGATCTCGCGGATCTGGAGATCTACCAGGCGCTGCTGACCCCGGTCGGGGTACGTGGGCTGGTGATCGAGTGCGAAGACTGCCACGAGCCGCACTACTTCGACTGGGACCTGCTGCGCGGCAACCTGCGCCACCTGCTCGACTCGGGCCGCCCCAGGGTGCACGAGCCCGCGTACGACCCGGACCCCGACCACTACGTGACCTGGGAGTACGCCCGCGGCTACGCCGACGGCGTCCACGATGCCCTCGCGGACGGGGAGGATTGAGGTAACCCGCTAGCTCACCAGGCCGGCGCGGAAACCGGCGGCTACGGCGTGCGCGCGGTCGCGGGCACCCAGCTTGCGGAAGAGGCGGCGGGCGTGCGTCTTGACCGTGTCCTCGGAGACATACAGCTCGCGGCCGATCTCCGCGTTGCTCTTCCCGTCCGCCATCCCGCGCAGCACCTGCAGTTCCCGCTCGGTCAGGAGCGGTCGGCGCGCCTCACCCGGCTCGCGGGACAGGTCCGCGCGCTGCGCCGGTACCAGCTGCTCCCGGCTGAGCGTCGCGCGCATCGCCGGTACCGCGGGGGCACTGGCGGCGACCGCCGAGGCGGCCGTACCGGCCGGTGTGGTGGGGTGACCGGCGGCGGGGCCGGAGGGCGCCACCGCACCCGGTACCGGGCCGCCCGGCGGCTGCGCCCAGATCGGCATGGCGAGCAGCAGCAGGGTCTTGGCGACCGAGGTCACCACGTCCTGGTCGCGGCTGCGGATCACGCCCCGCGCCCCGGCGACCACCGCCGCGGCGGCAACCTGGCTGTTCTCCGGCCCGAACAGGACGATCGCCGCGTCGGGCGCGAACCGCGTCGCCCGCCGGACAAAGCCAACCGGGTCGGGGCGGATCACCGCGGTGTCCACCAGGACGACATCGGCCGGACGCTCGGCCAGCCGCGCCATCACCTCCACGCCGGAGACCGCCGTACGGACCGCCGCGGCGACACCTAACCGGTCAGCGCATGCCGAGACGGCCCGAGCTGCCACGGGAGTCCGCACGCACACGAGCACCGTTCGCACCCTGCTACCCCTCTCCTCTGGGAAGGAGACCATGGAACGTCCTGATCCTTACGTACTTTTCGAGAATGCCCAAATTCATGCCGAATCTTCAGCTTTTGCCAGATGCGTAGAAGTGGCTCGTCATGGGTATCGACCCGCTCAACGAGCGAGAGCAGGAGGAAACGCGATGGCGAACGTGCAGAGGCTCCCCGGGCCCATCGCCGACGTATGGGAATGGCAGGTCAGCGGCTTGTGTCGGGGTCGCGACAGTATGCAGTTCTTCCACCCCGACGGCGAGCGCGGCTCCTCCCGGAACCGGCGAGAACTCAAGGCCAAGGAGCTCTGCGCGGCCTGCCCGGTGCGCGCCCAGTGCGCCGCGCACGCGCTCAAGGCGCACGAGCCCTACGGGGTGTGGGGTGGTTTCACCGAGGCGGAGCGGCTGCGCCTGCTGGCCATGGGTTGGGAGGAGGCGGCCGACCGGTACCGCCGCCGGGTGGACGTGAAGAAGCTGGAGGCCAAGCTACGGCCGGTGACGGCCGCGGCCTAGGACCCGGAGGCCGTCAGGACACGGTCACGTCGATGCTGTGCCAACCGGTGGCGCCGTCCGGAGCGGGCGGCGCCGCTTCCTCCGTCTGGGTGACACCGGCGTTGTCGGTGGCCCGGACCGCGAGGTGGTGGGCGCCCGGCGTCGTCCGCCAGCTCCACCACCACTGCCGCCAGGTGTCGGTCGACGGTACGCCGCCCAGCGTCGCCTCCTGCCAGGGCCCGCCGTCGACCCGTACCTCCACCTTGGCGATGCCCCGGTGCTGCGCCCAGGCGATCCCGGCCACGGTGACCTGCGCCTGCCGGACCGTGGCACCGTCGCGGGGCGAGTCGATCCGCGACTCGGTCTTGATCGGCGCCTGGGCCGCCCAGCCCCGCGGTACCCAGTACGCCGAGTAGTCGGCGAAGCTGGTCAGCTCGATCTCGCTGAGCCACTTGGTGGCCGACACGTACCCGTACAGCCCGGGTACCACCATGCGTACCGGGAACCCGTGCTCGATCGGCAGCGGTACCCCGTTCATGCCGACCGCGAGCATCGCGTCCCGCCCGTCCAGCAGCACGTCCGTCGGGGCGCCGACGGTGAACCCGTCGACCGCGCGGCCCACCACCTGGTCGGCCCCGGGCAGCGGGCCCGCCTCCTCCAGCACGTCCTTGAGGCGTACCCCGAGCCACCGCGCGTTGCTGATGAGGTTTCCGCCCACGTCGTTGGAGACGCAGGTCAGCGTGATGTACCGCTCGATCATCGGCCGGGACAGCAGCTGCGCGTACGTCAGCGTGACCGGCTTGCGCACCCGCCCGTGTATCCGCAGCTTCCAGGTGTCCGGGGCGATCTGCGGCACGGTCAGCGCGGTGTCGATGCGGTAGAACGACTTGTTGCTGGTGACGAACGACGTGGCGTCCGGCAGGCCGAGGTTCACCTGGGGCGGCAGCGCGGGCGCCGGCTCGCTCGGCGCGGGCAGGCTCACCGCGTT
>DATEJJ010000468.1:0-5916 GCA_035278125.1 Rugosimonospora sp. | reverse complement strand
GGCCGCCGCGTCCACCACGTGGCACACCCAACCCTCGACCAGGGCGAGCGCGGTCTCCAGCCGGGACAGCGCGGCGCGCTGGGCGGGCGTGTCGTCCGGCGTGAAGATCCCCTCGACCGACACCTCCTGGATCGCCTCCAGGTTGGTCGGGTCGAGGCGGCCCATCGCCTCCTCGACCGCCTCCCGGTTGACGCGGATGCCCGAGGCATAGGTCTCGACCGCGTTCAGCACGTGCCCCCGCAGCCACGGTACGTGCCCGAACAGCCGCTGGTGCGCCGCCTCGCGCAGGGCCACGTACAGGCGCACCTCGCCGCTGTCGATCTCCAGGCCCTTGCCGTACTCCTCGATGTTGGCCGGCACCAGCGCGGCGGCCGCGGCCGGGCCGAGCGGCAGCCCGATGTCGCCGGCGGAGAGCACCTCGGCGGCGAGCGAGCCGAGCGCCTGGCCGAGTTGGCCGCCGAACAGCGCGCCGCCCAGCGTGGCCACCATCGACTGCATCGGCCCGAGTTGGCCGCGCATCTCCTCCGGGACCAGGTCGCCCATTGCCGAGACCATCCGCCCGGCCACCGGGTCGCACAGCTTCCGCCAGACCGGCAGCGTGTTCGTGATCCACTCAGCGCGGGTCCAGGCTTGCGTCGAGCCGACGCCCGACGGGAGCGCGCTGACCGGCTCCAGCCACAGGTCGGCCAGGTGCAGCGACTCCGTCACCGCCAGGCGCTGCGCCGGGGTCACCGCCGGGCTGCCCGGCGCCTTCGTCCCGGGTTCCCCGGACGGCGCGGCGTCGGGGAGGCTGAAGCCGAACATGCCGCCCGGCCCGGCGGCACCGGTCAAGGTACTCAGCGCCACCTCGCGCGCGAGATCCCAGTTGACCGGTCCGTCCCCGGCGTTGGCGAAGAACTGCTGCAGCTGCCCGAGGAACTGCTGCATCTGAGCCGGATCGTTGGGATCCGGCACGCCCCCACCGGGAAGTGCGAAGCCGAACGGCGTATCTGCCACGCAGTCCACCGTACGCGACTTGACTGTGCGTCGTCTGCGTAGAGCCTGTTCGCCCACGGGATAACGCGGGCGCCGGGCGGGCAGGCAGGTACGGGCGCGGAGCCAGTAGGCTTCCCGGAATGAGACGTCGCGGCGCCACCCTGCTCGCTGGCGCGCTACTACTGGTTGCCCTGGTCGTGCTGGCCTGGCAGGTCCAGGTGCCCTACGTCGAGTTGGGCCCCGGACCGACCTGGGACACGCTGGGCAAGGACAAGGGCAAGGACGTCATCCAGATCTCCGGCGTCTCGACGACCAGCTCCACCGGCCAACTGCGGATGGTCACGGTCGGGGTCACCGACCACATCACGCTGTGGGAGGCCATCCGGGGCTGGCTCAACAACAACGACGCGGTGGTACCCCGCGAGGTGATCTACCCGCCGAACCAGACCCAGCAGCAGGTCGACCAGGAGAACCAGCAGGACTTCAAGAACTCGCAGACCTCGGCCGAGACCGCCGCGCTCAGCGCGCTCGGCTACCGGATCCAGGTCAACGTCGACCAGGTCAGCGCGGGCCTGCCCGCCGCCGGGAAGCTCCAGGCGGGTGACGTGATCACCTCGGTCAACGGCACCGCGGTCACCTCCGCCACGAAGCTGACCCAGCTGATCCGGGCCAAGCCCGCCGGCACCCCCCTGGTCTTCGGGTACACCCGCGCCGGCGCGGCGGCCACCACCACCATCACCTCGGCCAAGGGCTCGGACGGTACGCCCCGGATCGGCATCCAGATCTCGCAGAAGCAGCCGCACCCGTTCCAGATCACCATCTCGCTCAACGACGTCGGCGGACCCAGCGCCGGCCTCATGTTCAGCCTGGGGATCATCGACAAGGTCAAGCCCGAGGACCTCACCGGCGGCCTGCGCATCGCCGGTACCGGCACCATCGACGACGACGGCAACGTGGGGGCGATCGGCGGCATCGCGCAGAAGATGCGCGGCGCCAAGCGCGACGGGGCCACCGTCTTCCTGGTACCCGCGGACAACTGCGCCGAGGCCGCCAGCAACGCGGTACCCGGCCTGGAACTGGTCAAGGTGAGCACCCTGTCGGGGGCGCTGAGCGCGTTGCAGACACTCCGGCAGCACGGCACTCCCACGCTCTGCGGCGGAGGGTGACCCTCGGCTCCCAGCCGGAGGCCGTAGGGTAGGCGCCGTGGCGATGCGAACCCCAATGCCGCGGATGGGTCGCCGGGGCCGGGTAACCCTGGTCGTGCTGGCCTGCGTGGTCGTCCTTTTCATGCTGCTCGGCTGGGTGGTCAACGCCTGGACCGACTGGCTCTGGTTCTCCGAGGTGCACTACACGTCGGTGTTCACCACACTGCTGTGGACGCGGATCGGGCTGTTCCTGGTCTTCGGGCTCGCCATGGCCGTGGTGGTCGCGCTCAACCTCTGGCTGGCGTACCGGCTGCGACCGCTGCTGCGGCTGCACTCGCCGGAGCAGCAGACCCTTGATCGGTACCGCGCCCTGCTCTCGCCCCGGGTGGGGCTGTGGATAGGGCTGTTCGCGGTCGTCATGGGGCTGTTCGCCGGCCTGTCCGCCCAGGGGCGCTGGCAGCAGTGGCTGCTGTTCGCCAACGCCCAGTCGTTCGGCAAGGCGGATCCGCAGTACGGCAGCGACATCGGCTTCTACGTCTTCGACTACCCGTTCTGGCGGTACCTCGTCGGGGTCGGCTTCACCGCCGTGGTGCTCTGCGTGTTCAGCTCGCTGGCCATGCACTACCTGTTCGGCGGGGTGCGGCTGCAGGGCGGCGGCGACCGGATCACCACCGCGGCGCGGGCCCACCTGACCGCGCTCGTCGCCGCGTTCGTCCTGCTCAAGGCCGTCTCGTACCTGCTGGACCAGCGCGGGCTGCTGCTCGCCCACAACGACGGCACCAACCTCTGGGGCGCCGGGTACACCGATGTCAATGCCCTGCTGCCGGCCAAGGAGATCCTGGCCTGGATCTCCGTGGTGGTGGCGGTGGCCATCATCATCTTCTCCAACGCCATCATGCGGAACCTGGTCTGGCCGGGCGTGGCGCTCGGGCTGCTGGCTATCTCGGCGATCGCGATCGGCGGCATCTACCCGGCCGCCGTGCAGACCTTCACCGTCAAGCCGAACATCCGCGACAAGGAGCAGGTCTACATCGACCGGAGCATCAAGGCGACCCGGGACGCCTTCGGCCTGACCGAGGTGGCCACCACCAACTACGCCTCCACCGCCGCCACGCCACCGGACAACCTGGCCACCGACGCCACCACCGTGGGCAACATCCGGCTGCTGGACCCGTCGATCGTGTCCGACACGTACACCCAGCTGCAGCAGGTGCGCGGGTTCTACGACTTCACCCAGAAGCTGGACATCGACCGGTACAACCTGAACGGCAAGCTGCAGGACTACGTGGTCGGCGTACGCGAGCTGGACTACGGGAGCCTGAGCGGGCAGCAGAGCAACTGGCAGAACCAGCACACCATCTACACCCACGGGTACGGGTTCGTGGCCGCCCCGGCCAACCAGACCGTGTGCCTCGGGCAGCCGTATTTCGTCTCGGGTTTCCTGGACAACAGCCAGACCCAGCAGCAGCCCGGCTCGACCCAGCTGTGCCAGTCGACCACCGACCAGCTGCCGGTGGCGCAGCCGCGCATCTACTACGGCGAGAACATGGACTCGTACGCGATCGTCGGGAAGGGCCCCGGCGGCAAGGACGCCGAGTACGACCGGCCCAGCGGCTCGGCCGACCAGTACGTCACCTACGACGGCTCCGGCGGCGTCAAGGTCGGCTCGTACTGGCGGCGCATCCTCTACGCGTACAAGTACAAGGAGTTCAACTTCCTGATCTCCAGCGTGTTCAACAAGAACTCCAAGATCCTCTACGTCCAGGACCCGCGCAGGCGGGTACAGACCGTCGCGCCCTTCCTCACCTTCGACGGCGATCCGTACCCGGCGGTCATCAACGGGCAGATCACCTGGATCCTCGACGGGTACACGACCAGCTCCTACTATCCGTACTCGCAGCAGATCGACCTGCAGAGCGCGACCAGCGACACGCTCACCGGGGAAGGCATCGTCGAGCAGGCGCAGCAGAATATCAACTACCTGCGCAACTCCGTCAAGGCCACGGTCGACGCGTACACCGGCAAGGTCACGCTGTACTCGTTCGACGACACCGACCCGATCCTCAAGGCGTGGAACAAGGCGTTCGGCGGCAAGCTGATCCAGCCCAGCAGCGCCATCCCGGCGGACCTCCGCGACCACTTCCGGTACCCCGAGGACCAGTTCAAGGTGCAGCGCGAGCTGCTCACCCGGTACCACGTCACCGACCCGCGCCAGTTCTACTCCGGGCAGGACTTCTGGCAGGTACCGCTCGACCCGTCCGGCGGCTCCGCCAAGCAGGCCCCGTACTACCTGCTCGCCAAGTTCCCCGGGCAGGACGACGCGACGTTCCAGCTGACCTCGGCCATGACGCCGCGCAACCGGCAGAACCTGGCCTCGCTGATCACCGGCGCGTACGTGGACGGGCAGCCCAAGCTGTCCATCCTCCAGCTGCCGGACGACACCCAGGTCTCAGGTCCCGGCCAGGCCGACCAGAAAATGACCAACGACAACGGGGTACGGCAGCAGATCACGCTGCTCAAGGGCTCGGCGACGCTACGGTACGGCAACCTGCTCTCCCTCCCGGTCGGCAACGGCATGCTGTACGTGGAGCCGCTGTACGTGGAGAGCCAGGCACAGAACTCGTACCCGCAGATGAAGTACGTGCTGCTCAACTTCGGCCAGTACGTGGGCTTCGCGGATACGCTGCCCGGCGCGGTACAGCAGCTGCTCATCTCGGCGAAGGGCGGTACCAGCACCTCCCCGGGTACGACCGCGCCACCACCGTCGGGTACCCAGCCCAACAGTGACGCGGTACAGGCGGCGCTGGCTCAGGTGGACAAGGCGCTGGCGGATCTCAAGTCGGCCCAGTCGGCCGGCGACTTCACGAGGTACGGCCAGGCGCTGACGGAGCTGCAGAACGCGGTCTCGGCGTACGAGAAGGCGAAGGCGGCGGCCGCGAAGACGCCCACGCCGGCGCCGTCGGGGTCGGCGTCACCGGCTCCGGCGGCCTCGGGGTCGGCCGCTCCGTCTGCCTCGCCGGCACCGAGCGGCTCGGGCGGGCCGGCGGGGTAGGGGCGTTTTGCAGTGGCTGCGAGCGGTGCGCTAAGGTGGTGAGGACGACGCGGGGTGGAGCAGCTCGGTAGCTCGCTGGGCTCATAACCCAGAGGTCACAGGTTCAAATCCTGTCCCCGCTACCAGCCAAAACGGCCCCCGGGAGATCATCCTGGGGGCCGTTTTGATCTCTGTGTAGCCAGATGTGTAGCCAGCAAGGCTCCAAGTGGCCGTTACGTCGCCATTTCCTGAGAGTGGGCCGAGGATGATGGTCGCCATGTGCGCCGCCGCGTCGCGGTCTCGCCCGGTCGAACGGTGCGTGTAGATCTGCGCGGTGACGTTCATGTTCGCGTGGCCCAGTCGGTCACTGACAACCTTGAGGTCAACGCCGTTGTCGAGCGCCAGTGTGGCGTACGTGTGACGGACGTCGTGCAGCCGGATTCGGGGCACGCCTGCTGTGTCGACCAGTCGGTTGAATCTCCGGGTGATCGTGTCCGGTGGATCAGGCGTCCGTCCGGATGACAGAACAGCTTGCCGTCTGAGTCCTCAGCCTTGCCGTCGACCACGATCCGGGTGTCCTCCACGGTCAGCGTTGCCTCGCCGAGGCAGACGAGATTACGTTCGGCCCCGGCCAGTTCCGACCGGCGCATGCCGGTCGTAGCCACCAGGACTCATAGGGCCGCGTCCCGGTCGAGCAGGGCTACTTGCAGCCAGGCCGTGAGCTGTTCGGCGCTCCACGTCGCGCCCGTCTTTGCCCGCCGCTTC
>DATEJJ010000467.1:0-8382 GCA_035278125.1 Rugosimonospora sp. | reverse complement strand
TCGGCCGGCCGCAGCGCGGCCACCGACACCGTGCCGCCGCGCCCGCCGAAGTAGCAGCTGACGGTACCGTCGGGGCGCAGCACCAGCACTTCGGCGGAGTCGGCGACGAACAGCCGCACCACGCCCACCACGCCCGCCTCGGCCACGGCGCCCTCGTCGAGCCGGTTCAGCGCGCTGGTCGCGCCGGAGAAGATGCGCCAGCCGCGCCGCTCGTCGTCCACCCGCATCCGGTACGCGTAGGACTGGTGCAGCAGCCACAGCACGGGCGGCAGTACGACCAGCCAGAGCATGCCGACGCCGAGCATGGCGACGATGATCAGGCCGACGGTGACGTTGCCGACGGTCATGAACAGCTTGCCGGCGAAGGTACGCGCGGCCACCTCGGTGAAGCGGGCACCGCCGCGCTCGCTGGCCACCGCCGCGATGAGCAGCATCGCCACCACGGCGTACAGCAGGGCGCTGGCGATCAGGGCCGCGGTCACCGGGGCGTTGAGCCCGGAGTGGTACGGGTCGTGGATGAGGCAGGCGAGCACTGCCGAGCAGCCGCCCGCGACGGTCAACGCCGCCGCGTTGTAGACGATCAGCCAGACCGGACGGTGGTCGCCGAGCGCCTGCATGACGAGCATGGCCAGGGTCACGCCGAGGAAGATCGCCAGAGCCACCCAGCCGCCGGGGATCAGGTACAGCAGCACGACCAGGGACGCCTCGCCCCAGCCCAGGGACAGCCGGGCGGCGCCGACGCGTACCCGCACCACGGCGAGCTGGCTCACCGCGACGGTACCGATGGCGATCGCGATCTGGTACAGGCTGGCCGGGCGCTCGGGGTGCAGGGCGCGCAGTACCAGGCCGAGCGGGATCAGTACGAGGGAGCCGAGGTACACGGTCAGCACGAGCAGCCGTACCCGGCGGGTCACCGTCGGGGCTCCGGCCAGCCGGGCCAGGCACGCGCGCACCTCGCGGACGCTGCGCGAGCTGTCACCCGGGCTCGGCATCGGCGGCCCCCTTTCGAGGTACGCCATCATCATGGCGAGCCGCCCGGGGGGCGCGGTATCGGCCGGCGGGGCAAGCACGCGGACAAGTACGCACCCGGTGGCCCCCTTCCGTGACGGCGCACCGGTCGCGGAGGAGGATGCGCCGGCACGCCGGGGCGTGCGATGCCCCTCGGCGGGAAGGCTAAGCCAAATTCAGCGGTATCAACAGAGGCGACCGCGCGCCGGTCGGGCTTGTCCCGGCGGGGCGTGCCGCCTCAGCCGGCGGGCGGCGGCTCGGCGGTGCTGGTCGCGGGCTCGGCACTGTCCTTTGTGGTGCTCTCGGGCGGGGCCACGGTTTCGGTGCGGCCGGTCTGGCCGGCCGGCGGCGGGAAGCTCTGCGGCAGCCGGCGCAGCCGGGCGTTCATGTTGCGGATCAGGAGCACGGTCGCGATCACCAGCAGGATCGTGATGAACAGCCCCAGCGGCCCGGCGACACCGTTGGGTACCGTGTCGCCGAAGTTGTTCTCCGCCAGCGGCGCGGGCAGCGTGCTCATCAATGCCTCCGGACTCGGGTCGTCCCACTCACGGTACGCCGGCTCACGCCCGCACGGCCTCCCGTACCCCGAGGAACAGGTCGTCCTCGGGAGACTCGGTGTCGACCAGCGAGCGGACCAGCTCGTACTCCTCGGTCGGCCAGACCTTCTGCTGCAGCTCAAGCGGGCAGCGGAACCAGAACCCGTCCGGGTCGACCTGGGTCGCGTGCGCGCGCAGCGCGTCGTCGCGGGTCTCGAAGTACTCGGCGCACTCCACCCGGGTGGTGATCCGGTCCTCGCGGTCGGGCCGGTCGCCCCAGGACTCCAGCATCTTGCCGAACGGCGACTCCAGCCCGGCTGCCAGCATCGCCTCGTGCAGTGCGACGAACCTGCGCCGGGACCACATGTGGTAGTAGAGCTTCAGCGGCTGCCACGGGTCGCCCAGCTCCGGGTAGCGCTCCGGGTCGCCGGCCGCGTCGAACGCGGCCATCGAGATCTTGTGGGTCATGATGTGGTCGGGGTGGGGGTACCCGCCGTTCTCGTCGTACGTGATGATCACGTGGGGCCGCTGCTCCCGGATCACCTTGACCAGTTCCCGGGCGGCCACGTCCACGTCCATCAGCCCGAAGCACCCCTCCGGCAGCGGCGGCAACGGGTCGCCCTCGGGCAGGCCCGAGTCCACGAAGCCCAGCCACGCCTGCCGTACGCCGAGGATCTCCCGGGCCCGGTCCATCTCCGCCCGGCGCAGCTCGGTGATGTGTTCCCAGATCTCGGGACGGTCCAGCTTCGGGTTGAGCACGCTGCCCCGCTCCCCGCCGGTACACGTCGCCACGAGGACGTCGACCCCCTCGGCCACGTACCTCGCCATGGTGGCGGCGCCCTTGCTCGACTCGTCGTCGGGGTGCGCGTGCACTGCCATCAGTCGCAGCTGGACCACCGTCAAACTCCTTGTACCTCGGCTGCCATGATGAAGACCGTGCCTATTCTTGCCGAACCCTCCGACAAGACCGTCAGCAAGACCGTTAGGCCGTGACGCGTCCCGAGGCCCCGATATTCCCGCCGGGGCGGTACGGTCGCCGCCGCGAGCCGGGGCACGGGCGGCGCTGGCTATCCGTGGCGCTGGCCGTACTCGCCCTGGGCGCGGTGCTCTGGCTGACCGTACGGCTGTACACGCAGTACGGCGCGAACCCGTACCAGGCGGGCCCGGTGCGGTACGGCACGGTGGCCGACGGACAGATCACGGTCAGCTTCGACGTACGCAAGCCGGCGGCCGGTACCGGGATCTGCCGGCTGCAGGCCACCGACGCCTCCGGCGCGGAAACAGGGTACGCCGAGGTCACAGTGGGTACGGGCGCCACGGTGACGGTGACGCACACGCTGCCGACCAGGGGCCGCGCGGTACAGGTGGCGATTCTGGGTTGTCGGGCCGCTCCCCGCTGACATCCACCGCTGGTACGTTGGAAGTTCCGTTCTGTTCAACTTCGAGGAGACCGACTGTGGCCACCAGTGATCGCGAGGCATCCGGTACCTGGCTCTCCCAGGAGGCACACGACCGGCTGCAGGCGGAATTGGACGAGCTCATCGCGCACCGGCCGGTGATCGCCGCAGAGATCAACGCCCGCCGCGAAGAGGGCGACCTGCGCGAGAACGGCGGCTACCACGCGGCCCGCGAGGAGCAGGGCAAGCAGGAGGGGCGCATCCGCTACCTCAAGGAGTTCCTGCGCAACGCGCGGGTCGGCGAGGCGCCCAAGGCGGACGTGGTGACCGCCGGCAGCGTGGTGACCATCTACTTCGACGACGACAAGGACGACACCGAGACCTTCCTGCTCGGCTCGCGGGAGATCTCGTCCACCACCGACCTCACCGTGTACAGCCCGGAGTCGGCCCTCGGTACCGCGATCGTCGGGGCCCGCCCCGGCGACACCGTGACGTACACCGCCCCCAGCGGCGCCGACATCAAGGTCACCGTGGTCAAGTTCGAGCCGTTCGGCGGCTGACCGGTCAGGTAGCCGCCACGGTCACCGTGTAGCCCGCCCCGCGCAGCGCCCCGACCAGCCGGTCGGAGTGCTCGGCACCGCGCGTCTCCACGGACAGGTTCACCTCGACCTCGCCCAGCCGCAGGCGCGGGTCGCGGCGCTCGTGGGAGACCTCGACCACGTTGGCGCCCTGCTCGGCGATCTCGGCCAGCAGCGAGGCCAGCTGCCCCGGCCGGTCCCCGCAGCGTACGGTCAGCCGCAGGTACCGGCCGGCGGAGGCCAGCCCGTGTTCGAGTACCCGCACGATGAGCAGCGGGTCGATGTTGCCGCCGGACAGCACCACCACGGCCGGGGTCGACACCGGTACCAGGCCGGAGAGCAGGGCCGCGACCGCCACCCCGCCGGCCGGCTCGACCACCAGCTTGCAGCGCTCCATCAGCATCAGCAGGGCCCGCGAGATGTCCTCCTCGCCGACCGTGACGATCTCGTCGACCAGCTTGCTGACGTGCGCGAACGTGAGGTCGCCGGGGCGGCCGACCGCGACACCGTCGGCGATCGTGGCGCACCGCTCCAGCCGTACCGGGTGACCTGCGGCCAGCGACGGCGGGTACGCGGCTGCCCCGGCGGCCTGCACGCCCACCACCCGTACCCCCGGCTTGATCGCCTTGGCCGCGGCCGCGACGCCCGAGATCAGGCCGCCGCCCCCGACCCCGGCCACGATCGTCTCCACCTCCGGGCACTGCTCCAGGATCTCCAGCGCGACCGTGCCCTGCCCGGCGATCACGTCCCGGTGGTCGAACGGGTGGATGAACACCGCGCCGGTCTTCTCCGCGAACTCCTGGGCGGCCACCAGCGTCTCGTCCACCGACTCGCCGGCCAGCTCGACCCGGGCGCCGTAACCCTTGGTCGCGGCGAGCTTGGGCAGCGGCGCGCCGACCGGCATGAACACCGTGGCCGCCGCACCCAGCAGGCCGGCCGCGAGCGCGACACCCTGGGCGTGGTTGCCGGCACTGGCCGCGACTACCCCGGCCGCGCGCTGCTCCGGCGTCAACCGGGCGATCCGCACGTACGCGCCACGCACCTTGAACGAGCCGGCCCGCTGCACGTTCTCGCACTTGAGCCACGTCGGGCCGGACAGCCTCGCGGTCAGCGGCCGGCACGGCTCCAGCGGGGTACGCCGGACCACGCCGGCCAGCAGGGTGCGCGCCGCTTCGATCTCGTCGAGGGTGACCAGCTCCACGCCGGGCTCAGCGGGGCACGGCGGACGGGACAGTACCGCGCGGCCAGCCGGGCGCGTGGCGCAGCCAGGGCGACGCCTGCTCCAGCTGCCCGGCCAGCCCGAGCAGGGTCAGCTCGCTGCCCGGCGGCCCGACGATCTGCACCGCCACCGGCAGCCCGTCCGGGCGTACCCCCATCGGCACCACGATCGCCGGGAAACCGGCGATGTTCCACGGCGCCTGGTACGGCGCGAAGCGCAGGCAGGTGAAGAAGTTGCTGCGCCAGGACCGCTCGTGCCACGACTCGGCCGCCGGCGGCGTGCTGGCCAGGGCCGGGGTGAGCAGCGCGTCGTACTGGCCGAACCAGTCCTCGCAACGGGTCCGCCACGCGGTGCGGTCGGCCTCGCGGACCAGGCCGCGCCGGTTGGCCCAGGCGCCGAACGCGATGTGCCGCCGGGTGCGCGGCTGCAGGGTACGCACGTCCAGCCCCGCCTCTATGGCGTCGCTCTGCGCCGCGCCGACCCAGGTGGCCAGACCGCGCAGGCCGAGGACCGTCGGGTAGCCGGGGCTCGCCTCCACCGCGTCGTGCCCGGCGCCGACCAGCAACCGCGCGGCCGAGGCCAGCGCGTCCCGGGCCGGCTTGTCCGGGCGTACGCCGGACACCGGGCTCTTGGCGGATACGGCGATCTTGAGCTTGCCCGGCTCGGTCAGCCGCGGCGGCGTCCACCCGGCCAGCACCGCCAGCCCGATCGTCGCGTCCGCGACCGTGGTGGCCAGGATCCCGTGCTCGGCCAGGCCGAACCAGCTGTCCGCGCTCATCTGCGCCGGTACCACGCCGCGCCCGGGCTTGATGCCGACCAGCCCGCAGCAGGCGGCCGGGATGCGTACCGAGCCGAGTCCGTCGTTGCCGTGCGCGATCGGTACCAGCCCCGCGGCCACCGCCGCCGCCGCGCCGCCGGACGAGCCGCCCGGGGTGCGGTCGGTACGCCACGGGTTGCGGGTCACCGCCGTCTCGTCGTCGGTCAGGCACCACAGGCCCAGCTCGGGCATGCGGCTGGTACCCACCACGATCGCGCCCGCGCCGCGCAGCCGCCGTACCACCTCATGATCGGTGTCCGCGACGCCGGCCCGGGCCGCGGCCGAGCCGTGCCACGTGGGCAGGCCCGCCACCGCGGTGTTCTCCTTGACCGCGATCGGCACCCCGGCCAGCGGCAGGTTGGCCAGGTCCTCCTGCTCGTCCACGGCCTCGGCCTCCGCGGCGGCCTCCGGCCGCAGCAGCCGGAACGCGTTCACCGCGCCGCCGTGCTCGCTGATGAAGTCCAGGTGATCGGCGAGTACCTGGGTCGCCGAGGTATCGCCCCGGCGCACCGCCCGGGCGATCTGCTTCGCCGTGGCGCCCACCCATGTGGCCGACTCGTCTGCCATGCGCCCTCCCTGTCCTCGGGACAGTATGCCCCGGCCTCAGCCCAGCGCCTGCTCCAGGTCAGCCAGCAGATCTTCCAATGTCTCGATGCCGACCGACAAGCGGACCAGGTCGGCCGGGACCTCCAAGGCCGAGCCCGAGGTGCTGGCGTGCGTCATCCGGGCCGGGTGCTCGATCAGCGACTCGACCCCGCCGAGTGACTCGCCGAGCACGAACAGCGAGGCGCGGTTGCAGATCGCCACCGCCGCCTCCGGGTCGGCCGCCCGGAAGCTCACCATGCCGCCGAACCGGCGCATCTGCTTGGCCGCCGTCTCGTGCCCCGGGTGCGCCGGCAGGCCCGGATACAACACCTCGACCACCTTGGCGTGGCCGGCCAGGTAGTCCGCGATCCGCTCCGCGTTGTCGCAGTGGCGGTCCATCCGGACCGCCAAGGTCTTGAGGCCGCGCAGCGTCAGCCACGCGTCGAAGGGCGCGCCCCCCGACCCCATCGCATTCTGGTGGTACGCCAGCCCGCCGGCCAGTTCCTCGTCGTTCACCACCAGCGCGCCGCCCACCACATCCGAGTGTCCGCCGATGTACTTCGTCGTCGAGTGCACCACCACGTCCGCACCCAGCGCCAGCGGCTGCTGCAGGTACGGGCTCGCGAACGTGTTGTCCACCACCAGCAGCGCACCCCGGTCGTGCGCCAACTGGGCCAGTGCCGCGATGTCCGCGATACCCAGCAACGGATTCGTCGGCGTCTCCACCCAGATGACGCGCGTGTTCCCGCGTACCGCCCCCGCCACACTGTCTACGTTGGACAGATGCGCGGATGTCCACTGTAGACCCCAGCGCTGCGTCACGTGGGCGAGCAGGCGGTAGGTGCCGCCGTACGCGTCCGACGGGATGACGACGTGGTCGCCCGGCTGGCACACCGTACGCAGCAGCGTGTCCTCCGCCGCCATGCCGCTCGCGAACGCGTACGCCCGCCGCCCGCCCTCCAGCGCCGCCAGGCACTCCTGCAGCGCGTCCCGGGTCGGGTTGGCGGTGCGGCTGTACTCGTACCCGAGCCGGGGCGAGCCCACCGCCTCCTGCGCGTACGTCGAGGTCTGGTAGATGGGCGGTACCACCGCGCCGGTACGCGGGTCCGGCTCCTGGCCGGCGTGGATGGCGAGCGTCTCGAAGCCGTTGGTCACGTCCACACGATAAGGGGCGGTATCGTCGGCCGCGTGGCTGACTGCGTGTTCTGTGGCATCGTGGCGGGCCGGGTACCGGCGTACCTGGTCACCTCCGAGCCCGCCGGCGTGGCGTTCCTGGACACCCGGCCGGTCTTCCCCGGGCACACCCTGGTCGTACCACCCCCGCACATCCCGACCCTCGCCGACCTGCCCGCGGACCTGCTCCCGGGCTTCTTCGCGCTGGTCCAGCGGCTGTCCGTGGCCGTCGAGGCGGGACTGGGCGCGGACGGCACCTTCGTGGCGATGAACAACAAGATCAGCCAGAGCGTCCCGCACCTGCACGCCCACGTGGTACCCCGGCGGCGCAAGGACGGGCTGCGCGGCTTCTTCTGGCCGCGTACCAAATATGCTTCCGAGGCCGAGGCCACCGCGGTGGCCGGGCAGATCCGCGCGGCCCTGGCAGCGGAATATGTCCCCGGCCGGGACGCTTGAACCTGGGGCTGGCTGGAAGGAGGCAGAACGTGTTTCTGCGTCGCAAGAGCATTGAGTTGCCCACGGCCGACCAGGCCCTGCCCGGGCGTCCGGCCGCGCTGCCGGTGGCGGACCGGCACACCGTGCTGGACTCACCGCTGACCGGCCCCTGGCCCGCGGGCGCGCAGGTGGCGGTGTTCGGGATGGGCTGCTTCTGGGGAGCCGAGCGGCTGTTCTGGCAGGTGCCGGGCGTGATCTCGACCTCGGTCGGCTACGCGGGCGGTACCACGCCGAACCCGACGTACGAGGAGGTGTGCTCGGGTTACACGGGGCACGCCGAGGTGGTACAGGTGGTCTACGACCCGGCCAAGGTGTCGTACGCGCAGCTGCTGAAGGTGTTCTGGGAGAACCACGACCCGACCCAGGGCATGCGGCAGGGCAACGACGTGGGTACGCAGTACCGGTCGACGATCTACACGACGACGGACGCGCAGCTGGCGGAGGCGGTGGCGTCGCGGGACGCGTTCGCTCCGGTGGTACGCGCGGCGGGGCACGGCGAGATCACTACGGAGATCGGGAAGCTGGACTCGTACTACTACGCGGAGGACTACCACCAGCAGTACCTCTCGGACGC
>DATEJJ010000466.1:0-4632 GCA_035278125.1 Rugosimonospora sp. | reverse complement strand
CGACGCCGGGTTCGTGTCGGTAGGCATCGACCACGACACCGCACCATTCGCGGTCAACGCACTGCGCACCTGGTGGCAACAGGTCGGGTGCACCCGATACCCGCACGCGCGGCGGCTGATGCTCACCGCCGACGGGGGCGGCTCCAACGGCTACCGGCTGCGGGCCTGGAAAGTCGAGCTGGCCAAGCTGGCCGCGGAGACCGGCCTGGACATCACCGTCTGCCACTTCCCGCCCGGCACCAGCAAATGGAACAAAGTCGAACACCGGCTCTTCTCGTTCATCTCCATCAACTGGCGGGGCCGGCCGTTGACCGACTACCAGGTCATCGTGGAGACCATCGCGGCCACCACCACCAAGACTGGGCTGACCGTCGATGCGGTCCTCGACCAGGGCACCTACCCCACCGGTGTGAAGATCAGTGACAAGCTGATCAAGGCTGTTCCCCTTACCCGGGACCAGTTCCACGGCGAGTGGAATTACACCATCGTGCGCCACGAGGCGCCATCGAATCGGACGGGGGTGAAAGGACCCCGTTCCCGTGCTGTCGCAGCAGTGCGGGGAAGCTGAGGGCAGTCCAAGCGCGGAGACACGCGGGCGGATGGGAGCAGCCCTGACAACGACGGGACGTGCCGGCACTGTCAGACGGTACGGGTCCGGCAAGCGAGACCGGAAGGTGGACGCGAGGAACCAGTGTTTGAAGCCCCGTAACAGTTCCACCGGCTCCAACCTGACGGATATGGGCCGGGATGCAGTGCGCGCCGCCCGGATTGGGGGGCGACTCCGAAGTCGACGTCATGGTGTCGGCGGGGAGGCCACGAGGAAAGCCTGCGGCGTACTCGTGGCGATGCTGCCGGGGTAGAGCTGGCCGCCTCACCGGTCGACCGAGCGGTGGTGAACGTGGGAAGCGACCCGTCGCCGCCCTCCCGCCAAGTGGTGGTGGGCAGGCGTGTCGTCCGCTGATGGGGGCGGGTCGTGGCGGAGGTCTCGTAGTAGTCCGAGCGCGCGAGAGGCGCGTACATGGCGAAGGAGACCAGCAAGTCAGCGGCATGTGTATGGGAGACCAGGAGGGTTGTCGCCGGTGAACACCGACGAACTGGAGTCAGCTCTGTTCCGGGCTGAGCAAAGGGTACTGGAGATCCAGACCAAGCTGCACCGTTGGGCCCGTGATGATCCTCATCGCAGGTTCGATGACCTGTTCGTGCGCCACGAGGCGCCACTGTGACCGAGTCGGGGTGAGAGACCCTGGCCGTTGGGCTGTCGCAGCAGCTCAGCGAAGCTGAGGACAGCCTGATCCGGGGGACGCCGGGGAGGGTGGAAAGCAGTCCTGACAACGACGGGACGCCCTGGAACTGCCAGACGGGGCGGGTCCGGCAAGCGAGACGAGAAGGTGTACGAGAGGAACCAGTGCATGAAGCTCCGTAAGCGTCGAGCCGACTCGAACCTGGCGGATCTGGGTCGGTATGCCGTGCGCACCCGCTGGGAACATGGGGCGGGTGACTCCGAAGCCGGAACATATAGGCCGGTGGGGAGGCCATGGGGAAGGACTGCGGCGTACCCGTGGCGAAGCGGTCGGGGTTTAGCTGGGCATCTCCCTCGTCGATCGGTTCGTGGTGAACGTGGGAACCACCTGCGGTTGCCCTTGCGGCTGTCCATCCAGGATGGTCGTGGGCAGGCTCGTTGCCGGCTGTTGGCCGTCGGGTGGGGCGGAGGCTTCGTAGTAGTCCGAGCACGCGAAAGGCGTGTACATGGCGAAGGGAGCCAGCAAGTTGGCAGTACGGAAGCTGGAATGCCTGGAGGTCGTTGGTGAATATCGACGCTCCGACGCTTGAGCGGCCCCTGTTGGGCGCGGCCGAGCGGCGGGTACGGGAGATCCAGACCAAGCTGCACCGGTGGGCTACCGACGATCCGGATCGCCGGTTCCACGATGTGTTCAACCTTGTCTATGACCCCGCGTTCCTGCTGGTTGCTTGGGAGCGGGTGCGGAGTAACCGGGGCGCCCGGTCGGCTGGGGTGGACGGGGCCACCGCGTTCTTCATCGAGGCGCGACGCGGCGTGGAGCCTTTCCTCGCCGAGATCCGCGACGACCTGAAGACACGGCAGTTTCGTCCCTTGCCGGTCCGTGAGCGGATGATCCCGAAAGCGGGTGGCAAGCAACGCCGACTCGGGATTGCCACCGTGCGAGATCGTGTCGTGCAGGCGGCGTTGAAACTGGTGCTGGAGCCGATCTGGGAGGCGGACTTCCTTCCGTGTTCCTACGGCTTCCGCCCCAACCGCCGGACTCATGACGCGGTCGCCGAGGTCCGCACGTTCGCCAGTCCCCCACACCGTTACGAGTGGGTGCTGGAGGGCGACATTGCGGCGTGCTTTGACGAGATTTCACACTGCGCTCTGCTCGATCGGGTGCGGCAGCGGATCTCAGACAAGCGCGTCGTCGCGCTGATCAAGGCGTTCCTGAAAGCTGGTATCCTCAACAAGGAGCACGGTTTCAGGGAATCGCACGCCGGGGCGCCGCAGGGGTCGATCTTGTCGCCGTTGCTATCCAATGTTGCGCTGTCTGTCCTCGACGAGTATTTCGATCGCAAGACCCGTCTCCAAAGGAGTCTGCCGCGCGGTCAGCGCCGGGGCCAGCCGTTGTTCCGACTGGCCAGGTACGCCGACGACTGGGTCCTGCTGGTCAAGGGTGAGCGGGCCGACGTCGAGGCGATGCGTGATGAGGCTGCGACGGTCCTCGCGGCGATGGGTCTTCGCTTGTCGCCGGAGAAGACGGTGATCACCCACATTGGCGAGGGCCTGGACTTCCTCGGTTGGCGCATCCAGCGCCACCGCAAGCCAGGCACGGCCCAGAGCTACGTCTACACCTATCCGAGCAAGAAGGCCGTCAAGGCGGTCACCGGCAAGGTGCGGACGCTGAGCCGAATGAACCGGAACCAGCCGCTCGAAGTGTTGCTGCACAACCTGAATCCGGTGCTACGAGGATGGTGTAACCACTTCCAGCCGGGGGTGTCTAGCGCGACCTTCGCCTACCTGCGTGCGTTCACCTGGCGCAGGGTGTTCGGATGGATGCGCCGCAAACACCCAGGCATGAACTGGAAGCAGTTGCGCCGCCGCTATTGCCAGGGCGGCTGGTGGCCGTCCGACGGCGACGTGGCGCTGTTCAACCCGGCGCGGACGAGAACGACCCGCTACCGCTACCGGGGTGCGGCAATCCCAACCCCATGGGCGAGCACAACCTGATCGACGCGACGCTCGCGGAGCTTGTGGAGAGCCGGATGCTCGGCTAACGGGCACGTCCGGTTCGGGAGGCGGGCCGCAGAAACGGGCCAGTGGAAACGCTGACACCGCGCTGCGGTCCGACCTCACAACCTCGTCGCCGATCCCGCGTTCCTTTTGGTGGCGTGGGATCGGGTGCGGGGTAACAAGGGCGCCAGGACCGCCGGGGTGGATGGGCGCACCGCGGTGTCCATCGCGGCGGGGACGGGAGTCGAGGAGTTCCTCGACAGGCTGCGGGTCGCTTTGAAGGAACGCAGCTTCCGTCCGCTTCCGGTGCGGGAACGGATGATCCCCAAGGCGGGCGGGAAACTACGCCGGCTGGGGATCGCGACGGTCATGGCATAGAGCCCCGTCGTCCAGTTCTGATTTGGGTTCTGTGGTCGTCACGCATCCGTTCCATCCGTTGTTCGGGCAGTGTCTGCCGGTGTTGTTCACGAAACGGCGTGGCGGCGCGCTGGTTGTGGTGTGCGCCGGCGGTGTGGGTGGGCGGGTGTCGGTCACGTTGCCGGTGGTCTGGACTGATCGTGGTCCAGCGCCGGATGGGCACCGGTTGTCGGTAGATGCCTTGGTGGCGCTCGGCAATTTGCTGTCCGCTCTTGTTGACATGGCCGCCCGGAAAGGGAAGGATCTTGTGTAATGAATCGGCACAAGGAAGACTTGCAGGAGACAGGGCTGCAACGAATGAGCTCTGCCCAGTTGCGGGCCCGTCGACGCCGACTGGCGGCCCGGCTGAGCGATCCCACGGTGATGCTGTCCGGTTCGCTGGTGAGCCAGACCCGTCGGTGCGGGAAATCGGGCTGCTGGTGCGCGGACGGGGATGGGCACGGCCCGTACACCTATCTCAGCATCCGTGCCGGTGGGAATACGCGACTGCGGTATGTGCCCGCTGCTCAAATACCAGTGGTGCAGCGCCGACTGAAACGTACGGCGGTGTTCGAGGCGGTGCTGGCGCAGATCTCCGCTATCAACATCGAACTGTTGGGCCGGCGGGAGCTGGACTGAGTGCTACCCGTCTCATCTGGGGTCCGGGCGGAGATGGTCGCGGTCCTGGCGAACATGCTGGTATCCGCGCTGGGAGGCGTCCGTGAACGGGCCATCGAAGATCACCCGGTCGCATCTCGGCCGCAGCGCGCTGATCTACGTCCGCCAGTCGAGCCTGGCGCAGGTGCGCGACAACACCGAGTCCACCGCCCGGCAGTACGCCCTGGCCGACGACGCGGTACGGCTGGGCTGGGATCGCAGCCAGGTGCACGTCATCGACGCCGACCTGGGCCGTTCCGGCCGTACTACACAGGGCCGCGACGGCTACCGGGACCTGGTTGCACAAGTGTGTCTGGGCGAGGTCGGGGCGATCTTCGGAT
>DATEJJ010000465.1:0-14481 GCA_035278125.1 Rugosimonospora sp. | reverse complement strand
ACCCGAACGTCATCGCTCAGCCACGCAGCGCCACGGCGGCCTGCGCGGCGGCCTTGTCCAGCGCCGCCTGCGGGCTGGCCGCGCCCTGCAGCACCGCGGCCACCGCCTGGCCGACGTAGCGGGACACCTCCGGGTACGCCTCGATGGTGGGCCGGGCCTGCTTCGCGTTGGCGAGGTTGTCGAAGAACTTCTGCCCGCCCGGGTACTGCTTGCAGTAGTCCGCGAACTCCGGAGTGTTCTGCTCGGAGGAGCGCAGCGGCAGGTTGCCGCTGGCGAGGTTCCAGCGCACGTCGGTGTCCCTGCTCGTCAACCACTGCAGGAAGGCGCGGGAGGCGCCGGCCCGGTTGGCGTCCGAGTGGTTGAACAGCGCCCACACGTCCGGGCCGGAGATGGTCTCGTGGTCCCCGTTGAACCCGGGCAGGTACGCGACACCGTAGTCGAGGTGCGCGGTCACCAGGTCGTACAGGGACCACGGGCCGGAGATCATCATGCCGACCCGGCCGTCGGCGAACAGCGGCGCGTACTTCTCGTCGGTCTGGTCCAGGTACATGGACTTGTCGTCCACCGCGATCTGGCGCAGCGTCTCCAGCGCGGCCACCCCGGCCGCGGAGTTGAACGCCGGCTTGCCGTTCGCGAGGATCTGCCCGCCGTGCTGCCAGAGCAGCGGCCACAGGTGCCAGGTGGTGTCCTCGCTGCCCGAGATCGAGTACGCCGAGCCGTACACGTTGTGCGCCCGGTCGGTCAGCGTCCTGGCCGCCGCCCGGAAGTCGTCCCAGGACCAGGAGTCGGTCGGGTACGCCAGGTGCGCCGCGTCGAACAGCTTCTTGTTGTAGATGAGCGCCAGGTTGTCCACCAGCGCCGGGATGCCGATCACCTGACCGTCCACAGTGGCCGTGGCCCGCGCGGCGGCGGGGATCTCCTGCCAGGCCAGCGCCGGCTGCTGGACCCACTGGGCGAGGTTCTGCGTCTTGCCGCTCGCGGCCAGCTGCCCGGCCCAGCTGCCGTAGGCGTAGGAGATGTCCGGGTACGTACCGCTGGTGAAGCCGGCGGACAGCTTGGTGAGCAGATCGTCCGTTGTGGACGCTCCGGCGGAGGTCTTCACGGTGATGTGCGGGTGGGCCGCGTGGAACTCGCCGGCGAGCTTCTCGGCGAGCGTCTCCGCGTCCGCGCTCTGCCCGGTCCACCAGGTGATGGTGACATCGGCGTCCGGGTTGTACCCGGCCGCGGCGTCCCTCGTGCGGTCGATCGCCTTGCCGCCGGAGCACCCGGCGGCCAGCAGCGCGGCGGCGAGGACGAGAGGCGGGAGTATGCGGCGGTGCATGGGTCACCTCTGGGGGTCGAGGGCGGCGGTGCGCTGCCCGGGCGGCAGCACCACCGAGCGGGTGAGCAGGCGCGGCCGGTCGGGGTCCAGCCCCCGGTGCGCGGCGAGCGCGACGGCGAACCGCTGCGCGAGTACCAGCCCGGCCAGCGGGTCGAGCGTGTCGTGGTGCAGCCGGGCGCCGGTCGCCGCGACCGTGTCGGCCATGCCCGGCGGCAGGTCGCCGAGTGTCCACACGAGACTGTGCGGCCCGGCCACCGCCACCGGCCCGTGCCGGAAGTCCATCGCCGGGTACGCCTCGGACCACGCCTGCGCGGCCTCGCGTACCTTGAGCGCGGCCTCGCTGGCCAGACCGACGGTCCAGCCGGTGCCGAGGAACACCACGTGCTCCACGCCCGCCGGGTCTGCCGGCAGCGGGCGGTCCAGCGCGGCCCGCGCCTGCGCCGGCAGTCCCGCCGTGTCCGCCCCGAACGCGGTGCGGGCCAGGGCCAGCACGGCGGTGGGGAACCGGGTCTGCACCACGCTGCGTTCGTCGGCGAAGCCGAGCAGCAGCGCCTCGTCGGACTCGGTGACGGCGGGCGTGCCGGGCACCGCGGCGACCGTGACCCGGCGGGTACCGGCGGGTACGGCGGCGAGCGCGTCCAGCACCTCGGTGGTGGTACCGGAGCGGGTGAACGCCACCACCCGGTCGTACCGGCGGGAGCCGGTGTACTCCGAGGCGCAGACCGCGTCGGTCTCGCCCAGCCCGGCCCGCTCGCGCAGCGCCGCGTAGCTCTGCGCGACGAACCAGGAGGTACCGCAGCCCAGCCCGAGGACCCGTTCGCCGGGCGCGGCGAGGGCGCCGCGGGCGGCCTGGACGAGTTCCGGGGTGGTGATCGCGCGCCGCCACACCTCGGGCTGGCTGGCGATCTCGCGTGCGGTGACCGTCATGGCCGGAGGCTATGCTCGTTTCTGTTCGTCGAGCAATCGCCAGCGCGCAAATGGACATCCAGGAACGTTCGTTTCAGCGCTCCACCGGCTCGCGCAGCGCCTCGGGCAGCAGTTCGCCGTGCGCGGCCACCATCTCGTCGCAGAGTGCCCAGATCGCGTCCACGGTCAGCGTGGCGCCGGCGTTCGGGTCCACCTGCGCCGCCCGGCGTACCGTCCGCGGGTCGCCGGTCACCGCCGCGTGCACGGTCAGCAGGCCGGTCGCGGCGAAGCCCTGGTTGACCGCCGCGCAGGCGGGTGGCAGGTCGCCCACGTACTCGGGCCGGACCCCCTGCTCGTCCACCACGCAGGGCACCTCCACCGCGTAGTCCCGGGGCAGGTTGGTGACCAGCCCGGTGTTGCGCACGTTGCCGTGGATGCGGCGCAGGGTACCGGTCTCGATGCTGTGGATCACCTGCGGCGCGTACTCGGTGGGCTCGTCCGGCAGCGCCAGCGGCCCGCCCGCGGCCAGCGTGTCCCGGGTACGCGCGTAGTCCGCCAGGTTCTCCGCGCTGATCCGCAGGTAGTCGCCGACCGGGATGCGCAGCCGGTCCACCTCCGCGTCGTGGTGCAGGTACCACGGCACGTACTCGGCCGAGTGCTCGCTGGTCTCGGTCGGGTAGTAGCCGAACGACCGGTACATGTCCACCCGTACCCGCCGGCGCAGCTGCGGGTCGGCCGCGACGGCGGCGTCCAGGCGCGGGTACAGGCTCTGCCCGTCGCGGGCCCAGTGCAGCAGCCACGCCTGGTGGTTGAGGCCCGCGGCCCGGTAACTGACCTCCGCGAGCGGGACCCCGACCACCTCGCACAGCCCGTGCACCGTCCAGAACACCGAGTGGCACAGCCCCACCACGCGCAGGTCGGGCGCGACCGCCGCGAGGTACCCGATGTTCATCGCCATCGGGTTGGTGTAGTTGAGCAGCCACGCCCGCGGGCACACCGCGCGCATGTCGGCGGCGATACCGGCCAGCACCGGGAAGGTGCGCAGCGCCCGGAAGATCCCGCCCACGCCGACCGTGTCGCCGATGGTCTGGCGCAGCCCGTACCGGGCCGGCACCTCGAAGTCCCGCACGGTCGCCGCGTGCATGCCGACCTGGATCGAGTTGATCACGTAGTCCGCGCCGTCCAGCGCGGCGCGCCGGTCCAGGCTGGCCCGGATCCGGGGCGCCGCGCCCAGCTGCCCGGCCGTGTACCGGGCGATGGCCGCCGCGGTGGCCAGCCGCTCCGGGTCGATGTCGTGCAGGGACAGCGTGGCGCCGCGCAGCTCGGGGTAGCCGAGGATGCCGGCGAGCAGTTCCCGGGTGAACACGGCGCTGCCCGCGCCGAGGAATGCGATGACCGCCATCCGCGCATCCTCCGGCGGTACCTGCGATATTTCAAGCCAACCGAGCACAAACGAACTATCCTTACTGCACGTTCGTGTCCCCTGACGAGCAGGAGCACCGCCCGCATGACCCGAAGCACGCTGCGCCGCGCCGACCGCGTGTCCACCATCCTGGACCGGATCTCGGACCAGGGCTCGGTCGACGCCGGCGCGCTGGCGGCCGAGTTCGCGGTCTCGGTCGCCACCATCCGCCGCGACCTGCAGGTGCTGGAGGACCAGAAGCTGCTCAACCGCACCCACGGCGGGGCCGTGGCCGCCGACGTCAGCTACGAGCTGCCGGTCCGGTACCGGATCGCGCAGCGCCGGGAGGAGAAGCAGGCGATCGCGCGGCGTACCGCGGCCCGGCTGCCGCACGGCCCGCTCACCGTGGGCTTCACCGGCGGTACCACCACGCACGCGGTGGCCCGCCTGCTCGCCGACCGGTACGACCTCACCGTGGTGACCAACGCGCTCAACATCGCGGCCGACCTGGCCCTGCGCCCCCGGCTGAAGCTGGTTACCACCGGCGGCGTGTCCCGCACCCAGTCGTACGAACTCGTCGGGCCGATCGCGGACCGTACCCTCGCCGGGTTGAACATCGAGGTGGCGATCGTCGGCGTGGACGGCATCTCGCCGCGCGCCGGCCTGACCACGCACGACGAGATCGAGGCCAACACGGACGCCACCATGATCCGGCAGGCGGAGCGGACCATCGTGGTGGCGGACGGCTCCAAGGTGGGCCGGGTGTGCCTGGCCCGCATCTGCGCCCTGGCCGACGTCGACGAACTGGTCACCGACGCCAGCGCCGACCCGGCGGCGCTCGCCGCGATCGGCGCGGCCGGCGTCACCGTCACGGTCGCGACCTGACCCGCGACTCAGCCGGTCGCACCACGAGATCTTGTAGGCGCTGACATCAGGATCGATGTCAGCGCCTACAAGATCTCGAAATCCGGGAGGCTCAGCGGACCAGGGGGCGGACTTCGGTGGCGACGAACCGGACGAAGCCCTCCGGGTCCGGGTCGTCCGGGGTGGGCTGCAGGACGACCGTGTCCGCGCCCGCCGCCACCCAGTCGCGTACCGCCGCCGCCACGGTCAGCGCGTCGCCGGCCACCCCGATGCCCTCCATCGACGCGTACCCCCAGCGCTCCCGCTCCGCCGCGAGCCGGCCCGCCGCGTCCGTACCGGTGGCCGCGTGCAGGTACACCACGATCCGGTGCGGGTCGGTACGCCCGCCGCGGGTGCGCCCCGCGTCCACCTCGGCCCGGGCCTGCCGTACCGCCGCGGTCGGGGTACCGGCGGTGAGGATGGTGCCGTCGGCGCACTCGCCGGCCAGCCGGAGGGTACGCGGCCCGACGGCGCCGACCAGCACCTCGGGCGCCGGGTCGGGTGGCCAGTCCAGCGCCACCTCCGCCAGCCGGACGTACCGGCCGGACACGCTGAGCTTCTCGCCGCGCAGCAGCGCGCGCAGCGCGGTGACGTACTCGCGCAGCAGCGTCATGGGCGACCCGGCCCGCGCGCCCACCTGCCCCATCCAGTCCTGCACGCCGTGGCCCACGCCCACGGACAGCCGGCCCGGGAACAGCCGGTGCAGCGCGGCCACCTCCATCGCGGCCAGGGCGACGTTGCGCAGCGGTACCGGCAGCAGCCCCACCCCGACCCGCAGCCGGGAGGTCCAGGCGAGCGCCGCGGCGGCGGTCGCGATCCCGCTCTCCTTGAAGCAGTCCTCCCACAGCCACAGCTCGTCCAGCCCGGCGGCATCGGCCGCCTGGGCGACGGAGCGCAGCCGTTCCGGTGGCAGATCAGGCAGAAACACGGCACCGACGATGGTCATGCCCCCATCCTGCCCGCAACTGGTGCGAGGATGGCAGCGTCCACGCCCACCGCCCCTGCTTCGTGGAGGCGACACATGCCGGAGACGGCCGCGCGTTACGAGCCACCCCGCTTCAACCCGCAGGTCCCGAACATCGCCCGCATGTACGACTACTACCTGGGCGGCAAGGACAACTTCGCGGCCGACCGCGAGGCGGCTGAGCAGGCACTCAGGGTCGCGCCGGAGCTGCGCCAGGGCGCGGCCGAGGTGCGCAAGTACCTGGCCCGCGCGGTGCGCTTCCTGGTGGGCGCGGGCGTCCGGCAGTTCATCGACATCGGCTGCGGGCTGCCCACCCAGGGCAACGTGCACGAGATCGCGCAGTCGCTGGCGCCCGACGCCCGGGTGGCGTACGCGGACAACGATCCGGTGGTCATCGCGCACGCGCAGGCGCTGCTGGCGACGAACCCGCTGACCCGGGTGGTCCGCGCGGACGTGCGCGCGCCCGAGGGGCTGCTCGCCGATCCCGAGGTGCGCGGGCTGATCGACTTCACCCGGCCGGTGGCGTTCCTGCTGGTCGCGGTGCTGCACGTGATCACCGACGACGAGGTGGTGCTGCGCGCGGTGCGGGTACTGCGGGAGGCGATGGCCCCGGGCAGCTACCTCGTCATCGGACACGCGGTGGCCGACATCCGACCGGCGGTGACCGCGCGGCTGGCGCAGCTGTACCAGGACACCACCGAGACGACCGGGCCGCGCCGCGCCAACCTGCGCACGAAGGCCGAGGTCGAGCCGTACTTCGACGGCATGGAGATGGTCGATCCCGGCCTGGTCTACATCACCGAGTGGCGCCCGGACCCGGACGACCCGTGGCCCGGACCGCAGCCGCTGTGGTCGCTGGGCGGCGTCGGCCGGAAGCCCTGACCCGCCGCCGCGTCCGTTACGCAACGTTTATTACCCGGGCGTAACACCGGCCCGGCCTCCCGCGATGTAGGGGGCCAGGAGGTGTCCGCGTGGGCGTCCAGGTTCGTGTGGAGGGGCTGACCAAGTCCTTCGGTACCCACACCGTGTGGGCCGGCGTCGACCTGACCCTGCCCGCCGGGGAGATCTCCGTGCTGCTCGGCCCGTCGGGTACCGGCAAGTCGGTGTTCCTCAAGGCGCTGGTCGGGCTGATCCGGCCGGACCGCGGCTCGATCTGGATCAACGACGAGGACCTGCCGCGGCTGCCCGAGAAGCGGCTGTACCAGGTGCGCCGGCTGTTCGGGGTGCTGTTCCAGGACGGCGCGCTGTTCGGCTCGATGACCATCTACGACAACGTGGCGTTCCCGCTGCGCGAGCACACCCGGCTGTCCGAGCGGGAGGTGCGCGCGGTGGTGGCGGAGAAGCTGGAGATGGTCGGGCTGACCGGCGCCGAGCGCAAGTTGCCCGGGCAGATCTCCGGCGGCATGCGCAAGCGGGCCGGGCTGGCCCGGGCGCTGGTGCTGGACCCGGAGATCATCCTGTTCGACGAGCCGGACTCGGGGCTGGACCCGGTGCGCACGGCGTACCTCAACCAGCTCATCGTGGACCTCAACCAGCAGACCGGCGCGACGTTCCTGATCGTCACGCACGACATCAACACCGCGCGTACCGTGCCGGACAACATCGGCCTGCTGTACCACGGCCACCTGGCCATGTTCGGGCCGCGCGAGATGCTGCTGTCCAGCAACGAGCCGGTGGTCCGCCAGTTCCTCAACGCGCAGCGGATCGGCCCGATCGGGATGGCCGAGGAGAAGGACGCGACGGAGCTGGCCGCCGAGGCGGCCGCGGGGGTACAGCTGCCCGCGCTGCCGCCGATACCGCAGCAGCTCCAGCCCTCCGACGGGCAGCCGCGCGCGGCGCAGCGGCCGGCCGGGCAGTGGTGCCGGGAGCACGGGGTGATCCCGCCGGCCGGTTCGTTCCAGGCCCCGCCGAGGGAGTTACTGCCGACGATGGGAGCGGGCCATGGCGCTGGCTGATCCGGTACGCGGCGTCGGGGAGTTCTTCGGCTTCTCGCTGGACACCCTGCGCGCGCTGCCGCGCCGGCCCTGGCAGCTGCGCGAGTTCGTGGCCCAGGCGTGGTTCATCAGCTCGGTGTCCATCCTGCCCGCGGCGCTGGTGTCGATCCCGTTCGGCGCGGTCATCGCGCTGCAACTGGGTTCGCTGGTACGCCAGCTGGGCGCGCAGTCGTTCACCGGGGCGGCCTCGGTGCTGGCCGTGGTACGCGAGGCGGGGCCGATCGTGACAGCGCTGGTCATCGCGGGCGCGGGCGGCTCGGCCATCTGCGCCGACCTCGGGGCCCGGAAGATCCGCGAGGAGCTGGACGCGATGGAGGTGCTGGGCATCGACCCGTTGCAGCGCCTGGTGGTACCCCGGGTGCTCGCCTCGATGCTGGTCGCGGTGCTGCTCAACGGGCTGGTCAGCGTGGTGGGCGTGGCCGGCGGGTACGTGTTCAACGTGGTGATGCAGGGCGGTACGCCGGGCGCGTACCTGGCCAGCTTCCAGGCCCTGGGACAGCTGCCGGACCTGGTGGCCGGGGAGTTCAAGGCGCTGGTGTTCGGCGCGGTGGCGGCGCTGGTCGCCTCGTACAAGGGGATCTCCGCGGGCGGCGGGCCCAAGGGGGTGGGCGACGCGGTCAACCAGAGCGTGGTCATCACCTTCATGCTGCTGTTCGCGCTGAACTTCATCATCACCGCGGTGTACTTCCAGGTCGTACCGCAGAAGGGGAGCTGACGTGGCGCTGTCCACTCTGGACGATCTCGGCCGGCAGCTGGCCTTCCACGCCCGCGCCGCCGCCGCGGTACCCCGCACGCTGCGCCGGTACCGGCGGGAGGTGGTACGGCTGCTCGCCGAGGTGAGCTTCGGCAGCGGGGCGCTGGCCGTGGTCGGCGGTACCGTGGGCGTGATCTGCTTCCTCACCTTCTTCACCGGCACCGAGGTGGGGTTGCAGGGCTACCAGGCGCTCAACCAGCTGGGCAGCAGCGCGTTCACCGGGTTCATCTCGGCGTACTTCAACACCCGGGAGATCTCCCCGCTGGTCGCCGCGCTCGCCCTGTCCGCCACGGTCGGCTGCGGCTTCACCGCGCAGCTGGGCGCGATGCGCATCGCGGAGGAGGTCGACGCGCTGGAGGTGATGGCCGTACCGTCGCTGCCGTTCCTGGTCACCACGCGCATCCTGGCCGGGTTCGCCGCGGTGGTACCGCTGTACGTGGTCGGGCTGCTCGCCAGCTACCTGGCCACCCGTACCATGGCCATCGTCTACTTCGGACAGTCGGCCGGCACCTACGACTACTACTTCCACCTGTTCCTGCCGCCCGGCGACGTGCTCTGGTCGTTCGGCAAGGCGCTGGTGTTCAGCGTCATCGTGGTGCTCATCCACTGCTACTACGGGTACCACGCGACCGGCGGGCCGGCCGGCGTGGGCGTGGCCGTGGGGCGCGCGGTACGGCTGGCCATCGTGTCCGTCAACGTGGTGGACTTCTTCCTCTCGCTCGCGGTCTGGGGCGCCACCACCACGGTCCGGATCGCGGGGTGAGGCGCGGCATGTACAGGCTCCTCGGGATCGCGTTCATCGCCCTGCTCGGCGCGGCGCTGACCCTCTCCGTGCTCGCCTACCGCAAGGCGTTCACCCCGGTCGACTGGGTCACGCTGCGCGCCGACCACACCGGGCTGCAGGTGCTGCCCGGCGCCGAGGTGAAGCTGCGCGGCGTGCAGGTGGGTGAGGTGCGGCAGGTCAGCGCGGACGGGCAGGCGGCCACCCTGCGGCTGGCCCTGGACCCGGGCACGCTGGGCGAGATCCCGGACGACGTGACCGCGCGGCTGCTGCCCCAGACGCTGTTCGGCGAGCGGTACGTGGCGCTGGAGGTACCCGCGCCGTCCTCGACGGTACCGCTGCGGGACGGTGCGGTGATCGGGCAGGACCGTACCAGCTCGGCGGTGGAGCTGGAGCAGGTGCTCGACGACACGCTGCCGCTGCTGCGGGCGGTACAGCCGGACAAGCTCGCGGCCACGCTGGCGGCGCTGGCCGGCGCGCTGGAGGGGCGCGGCGCGACGCTCGGCACCGATCTGTCCACCCTGGACGGTTACCTGGCGGCGCTGAACACCCGGCTGCCCGCGCTCAAGGCGGACGTGCAGAAACTGAGCCGGGTACTGTCCACCTACGACGGTGCCCTGCCCGACCTGCTGTCCCTCCTGCGCAACGCCTCGGTGACCGCGAACACCGTGACCCGGCAGCGGGACGCGCTGGCCGCGTTCCTCGCCGACGCCACCGACACGGCCGGTTCGGCCCGCGCCTTCGTGCAGCGCTACGGCGACCGCATCATCCAGTTCGGCACCGTCACCGCGCCGGTGCTCCAGGTGCTGGCCGCCTACTCCCCGGAGTACCCGTGCCTGCTGCGCGCGCTGGTCGCGTTGCAGCCCACGGCCGAGCAGGTGTTCGCCGGCGGGCAGATGCACATCACCCTGGAGGTCACCCGGGACAACGGGCGCTACCTGCCCGGCCACGACGAGCCCGCGTACGCCGCGAACAGCGGCCCCGACTGCCGCGGCCTGCCCCACCCGCCGGTACCCGCGCCGCAGGTGGACACGCCCGACGGGTACGACTACGGCGCCTCCCGCCCCGCCCTGGACCCGCTCCCGCTGACCCTCGCGCCCATGGGCTACGCCGGTACCCCCGAGGAGCGGTCGCTGCTCAAGCCGCTGGTCGCCGGGGTCACCGGTACCGACCCGGGGCAGGTGCCGGACGTGGCCGACCTGCTCTGGGGACCGCTGCTGCGCGGAACGGTGGTGGACGTACCGTGATCCGTCCACTGTGGAAGCTGCTGGTGTTCGCCGCGGTCACCCTCACCCTGACCGCGCTGCTGGCCGGCCAGCTCGGCTCGCTGTCCTTCGGCGGCACCGGGTACCGGGCCCGGTTCACCGACGTGACCGGCGTGCTGCCCGGTGACGACGTGCGCATCGCCGGGGTCAAGGTGGGCCAGGTGAGCCGCGTGCGGCTGGTGGACAACTCCGTCGCCGAGCTGGCATTCACTGTGGACAGTGGGGTACCGCTGCCCGCCGGGGTACGCGCCACCATCCGGTACCGCAACCTGATCGGGCAGCGGTACGTGGCGCTGACCGAGGGGCCGGGTACCGGGCAGCTGCGCCCGGGCGGGCTCATCCCGCTCGACCACACCGCGCCGGCGCTTGACCTGACCGCGCTGTTCAACGGGTTCCGGCCGCTGTTCACCGCGCTGAGCCCGCATGACGTGAACTCGCTGGCGTACGAGATCATCCAGGTGCTGCAGGGCGAGGGCGGTACCGTCTCCGACCTGCTCGCGCACACCGCTTCGCTGAGCGGCGCGCTGGCCGACCGGGACGCGGTGATCGGCCGGGTCGTCACCAACCTGAACACGGTGCTGTCCACACTGGACAGCCGTCGGGACGAGCTGTCGGACACCGTCCTGCAGCTGCGGCAGCTGGTCTCCGGGCTGGCCGCGGACCGTACCGCGATCGGCGACGCGGTCCGCAACATCGGCGGGCTGACCAGCGCCACCGGCTCGCTGCTGCGCGACGCCCGGCCCGACCTGGCGCCGGACATCGGGCAGCTGGGCTCGCTGGCCGCCATTCTTAACGCGAACAGCGGGGTCATCGACCGCACCCTGCACCAGCTGCCCGGCCAGTACCAGGCGCTGACCCGCACCGCGACGTACGGCTCCTGGTTCAACTTCTTCCTCTGCGACTTCGACGGCCGGGTCGCGCTGCCCGGTGCGGGCGCGGTCAACCCGGCGTCGTTCAGCTCGCCGGCCGCCCGCTGCCACCCGGGAGGTGGCCGGTGACGTCGTTCCGCCGCCGCAACCCGCTGGTGCTCGGCATCCTCGCGCTGGCCCTGCTCGCCGCGCTGCTGTTCGGCGCGTTCCACGTCGCCGACCTGCCGATCATCGGCGGCGGCACCACGTACCGGGCCGCCTTCCGGGACGCCAGCGGCCTGGCCCCGGGCAACGAGGTGCGGGTGGCCGGCGTCAAGGTCGGCACGGTGACCGGCGTGGACCTGGTCCAGGACGCGAGCGGCAGCTACGTGCGGGTCTCCTTCCGGGTGGACGGCGGCGCGGTACGCCTCGGCGACACCACCGCCGCGGGCATCCGCATCAAGACCGTGCTCGGCCAGAAGTACCTCGCGCTGACGCCGGCCGGCGCTGGGCTGCTCCCGTCCGGCGGGCAGATCCCGCTGACCCGCACGGCCGCGCCGTTCGACGTGATCCAGGCGGTGAACGGGCTGGCCGGCACGCTCGGCCAGATCGACACCGGGCAGCTCGCGCAGGCGTTCGGCGTGCTGTCCCAGGCGTTCACCGACACGCCGGCCAGCGTGCACACCACCCTGTCCAGCCTGTCGCGGCTGAGCCAGTCGCTGGCGCAGCGCGACACCGACCTGCGCCAGCTGCTGGCGCACGCGCGCGGGGTCACCTCGGTGCTGGCCCAGCGCGACGCCGACGTGCAGCGTCTGGTGTCCGACGCGAACCTGCTGCTGGCCGAGGTGAGCCAGCGCCGGGACGCGATCCACACCCTGCTGGTCACCACGACCACGCTCGCGACGCAGATCTCCGGCCTGGTCGCGGACAACCGCGCCCGGCTGGGGCCGGCCCTGGCCCAGCTGCGCCAGGTGCTGGCCGTGCTGCAACGGGACCGGGACGACCTGTCCAGCACCATCGCCACGATGGCGCCGTTCATCACCGCCTTCACCAACGTGCTGGGCAACGGCCGCTGGTTCGATTCCTACCTGGCCGGCCTGCTCCAGCCGTACCAGCCGAACCTTGGGGGTGGCAGGTGAAACGCTGGCGCGGCCCGGTGGCGGCCGCCGTGGTGGTGGCGCTGGGCGTCACCGTCGTGGCCGTGGTCGCCTTCTCGCGGGTACCGGCGCGGCGGCTGGTCGCGCACTTCACCGCCGCGGTGGGTATCCTCGCCGGCTCCGACGTCCGGATCCTGGGCGTGCGCGTCGGCGAGGTGGTGGCGGTACGCCCGCAGGGGCGCACGGTCGAGGTGGACATGCGCTACGACGCCCGGTACGCCGTACCCGCGGGCGCGCAGGCCGTCATCATCCCGCCCAGCATCGTCAGCGACCGGTACGTCCAGCTGACCCCGGCCTACGAGGGCGGCCCCCGGCTGGCCGACGGCGCCGACCTGCCCACCTCCCGCACCGCCGTACCGCTGGAGCTGGACGACATCTACCGGGCGCTGGACGGCTTCAACCGGGCGCTGGGCCCGTCCGGCGCGAACGCGAAGGGCGCGCTGTCCGGGCTGGTCGCCACCGGCCGGGCCAACCTGGAGGGCAGCGGCGGCGACCTGGCCGGCATGCTCGACGGCCTGTCCCGCACCCTGGGCACCCTCGCCGCCGGCCGGGACGACCTGTTCGGCAGCCTGGCCGACCTGCAGCAGTTCGTCACCGCGCTGGCCGCCAGCGACCAGCAGGTGCGGCTGTTCAACGACCAGCTCGCCGGGGTCAGCGAGCAGCTGGCCGGCGAGCGGGCCGACCTGGCCGCCACCATCCGCGCGCTGGCCACCGCGCTGGCCGACATCACCGGCTTCCTGCGCGACAACCGGGCCCAGCTCAAGTCCAATGTGGACGCCCTGACCGACGTGTCCGGCGTGCTGGTACGCCAGCAGCAGGCCATCGCGCAGGTGCTCACCGTGGCCCCGCTGGCCCTGTCCAACCTGCACCTCGCCTACAACGCGCGCTCCGGGACGCTGGACACCCGGGACGACGCGCTCGGCCCGTACGACCCTGCCACCTACGTCTGCTCGCTGCTGGCCGGACTCGTGGCCGCAGCGTCGGTACCCGCGGAGTGCGTGGCGCTGGCCCGGCTGTTGAACGCCAACCGTCTGTCCCTGCCGGACCAGCTCCGCAAGCTCCTGGGACTGCTCCCCGCTCCCTCCTCGACGGGGGGCAGTACGCCGGGCACATCCGGCAGCGCTGGTGTCGCGCCCAGCGCGCCGGGTGTGCCCGGCCTCGGCGGCGGCCCGGTGTCCTCCGATCCCACGCTCGGGGGCATCCTGGGGCTGCTGCCATGAGGACCGTCCCCATTGCACTGTGCACAGTGGTCCTGCTCGCGCTGGCCGGCTGCCGGCTGCCCGGCGGCGCGCCGTCCGGCCCCGACTACCAGGTGACCGCCGACTTCACCGACGTGCTGGACCTGGTGCCCCAGGCCGCCGTGAAGGTGAACGACGTGACCGTGGGCAGCGTACGCACCATCACCCTGGGTCCAGAGTGGACGGCACGGGTACACATGCGCATCGACCGCGACGTGCGCCTGCCGGCCAACGCGACCGCGACGATCCGGCAGAGCAGCCTGCTGGGGGAGAAGTTCGTCTCGCTGTCCGCGCCGCAGGAGCAGCCGGCCGAGGGTACGCTCGCCGACGGCGCGGTCATCCCGGTGTCCCGCACCACCCGCACCGCCGAGGTGGAGGAGGTGCTCGCCGCACTCGGCCTGCTGCTCAACGGCGGCGGCCTGGCCCAGCTCAAGACGATCAGCGACGAGCTGACGGCGGCGCTGCGCGGCCGGGAGTCCACTGTGGTCGATCTGCTGCACCAGCTGGACACGTTCCTGGGCGGGCTGGACGAACAGCGGGCCGACATCCTGCGCGCGACCGACGCGCTGGACCGCTTCTCCGCGCACCTGGCCGCGCAGCGGGACACGCTGCGCACGGCGATCGACGCGCTCGACCCCGGGCTGACGGTGCTCGCGGACCAGCGCGCCCAGCTCACCCAGGCGCTGACCGCGCTCTCGGATCTGTCCACTGTGGGCACCCGGGTGGTCGACGCCAGCCGCGACGACACCCTGGCCACGCTGCGCTCGCTGCGGCCACTGCTGGACCAGCTGGTACGCGCCGGGGACGCGCTGCCCAGGTCGCTCACCTTCCTGCTCGCGTACCCGTTCCCGCCCAACGCGACCAGCGCGATCCACGGCGACTACGTCAACATGCACCTCACCCTCGACCTGGACGGTGCCCGCATCCTCAGCAACCTGCTGACGGTCG
>DATEJJ010000464.1:0-7100 GCA_035278125.1 Rugosimonospora sp. | reverse complement strand
CAATGAGCCAGCCAACCGAAGCTCAGCCACGACACTGCCGAGATGCACAGTCCACTCGCGACCTCGGGTAGTACGTCTGGAATAGACAGCCAATCGAGCCGTGTCCCGTGCCAGAACCTTGCGCTGCAGGTGGTCCTCGGTGATTGCAGCTGCGGTCACGCCGCTCTGTGGTACTCGTTGAGGACTCCGCCGAGCACCTGTCTTCGGCGGATTGGCGCGTTCAGGTCGGTCACCGCGCTTGGCTCGTGTAGCGGCGGACGCTGTCCAAGATTCTGGTGCGGGCGATGTTCGTTGAAGTGACGCACGTAGTCGGTCAGCACGCGGTGGGCGTGGCGTTCGTTGTAGAGCAGCAGGTGGTCGGTGCACTCCCGCCGGACACTGCGCACGAACCTCTCCGCAAAGCAGTTCGCCCGAGGTGTCCGCGGTGGTGTCTTGACCACCTCCACACCCTCACCGGCGAACACCGCGTCGAACGGGAGCGTGAACTTCGTGTCCCGATTGCGGATCAGAAACGAAACGAGCCGGTCCGCTCGCCGAGATCGATGACCAGGTTGCGGGCCTGCTGGGCGGTCCTGTTCCGTGCCAGAACCCGTCGCACCCGTTGTGAGCTGGGACTTCTCGGATCTGGTCATGATCGCCGGTATCGTCGACGGCTGCTCTACCGGGGAATGATCCACACGTTCAGCGGACTTGGGCTGCCCCTCCGCGGCGACAACGCGCTGTTGATCGAAGTCCTCGCCCTCCGGCACGAGGTCGGCGTCTTGCGCCGACAAGTGCGCGGTCGACTGCGGCTGCCCTGACCGGACCGGACCGGACGATCCTGTCCGCCCTGGCCCGGCTGCTGCCCCGCCGGGCACGCGACCACCGGATCGTCACCCCGGCCACGCTGCTGACCCGGCACCGCCGACAGGTCCGACGCCACTGGACCGACCCAACAAACCCGCACGGCCACCCGCAGGTGACGAGACCCGGGACCTGGTTTCTCCGGAGGCCGGCCGGTGCCGGGGCCGGTCGTCAAGCGTCTTGAGCCCCCGGGCCCGGTAGGCGCGTCGGGTCCGCCGTACGGTGGCCACGTCGCGACCGACCCGGACGGCGATGGCCGTGGGCGATGGCCGTGGGAGACCCGTTCGGCGGCCAGCAGCAGGATCGGGGTGCGGCGGAACCCGGCGGACCGGGGCGGGTGGAACCACGCGCGAGGTGGCTGAGTTCGCGGCGGCGGTGACGAGGCAGACGAACCGTGTCATGACGTCGCATCCAGGGCACGAGCCGCGATCCTGCCCGATCCTGGCGACCGCGGGTCTGGACGGGTCGGGGACCGTACCAGCACACCGGATCGACGCGGGGCACACTGGCCGGTATGCCGATACCGACCCGACGCCTCACACCCGAGGTCGACGGCGACCTTGACCACCATGCCGAGGTGCACTGGCCCCAGCTGGGCGGGGCCGAGGTGCCTTGGCCCGGCGCGAACGGCTACCTCATCGGCATCCTCGACGATGACGAGGAAAGACGAGAATGCCGACGAGGAATCCGTGACTGCGCCTGCCAGGTCCAACTCGCCGAGATACCCAACCAGCCAACCAACCCTGACAGGACTTCTGCCGGCCTGCACTAGCATGCCGTTAGCATTCGGTCATCAATGGTCGGATGATGCTTCGGAACGGGGTGAACGGATTCGTGGCAGCATCGGCAGCGATTGAAATGGAGTTCTGCCTGCTCGGACCGCTGGTGGTGCGCTGCGGTGGTACGGTCCTGACGGTTCCGACAGGCAAGCAGCGCGTGTTGCTGGCGGCATTGCTGCTGAGTCAGGGTCGGATGGTGCTTGTTGATGAGCTGGCTGAACTGCTATGGGCAAGCGGGGCGCCGCCGTCAGCGCGTGTCACGGTGCAGAACTACGTCAAGCGGCTGCGCCAGACGCTAGGCGAAACGGGGCGTACCCGGATCGACACCGGCCTGGGCGGGTATCGCATCAACCTGAACGTCGCGGAGCTTGACGTATCCAGACTCGAGGCCATGCTGCCGTCGGCGCAGGCATCCGCACAAGCGGGCCGGTGGGATGAGGCGGCCGCCCAGTCGTCCGCGGCACTGGCGCTTTGGCGCGGCGAACCGCTGGAAGATGTCGATTCTGAGCCGCTCAAACTTCGTGTGGCCCCACGGCTGGCCCAGATGCGGTTGCAGGCGGCGGAGACGCGCATCGATGCCGATCTGCATCTGGGACGCCACGCCGAGGTAATCACCGATTTGACTGGCCTCACCCGCGCCGAGCCGCTGCGGGAGCGCCTGCACTCGCTGCTGATGCTGGCCCTCTACCGATGCGGCCGGCGGGCCGATGCGCTCGCCACCTATCAGGCGGCCCGCCGTGTGCTGATCGAAGAGGTGGGCACTGAACCCGGTCCAGAGCTTCGTGACCTACACAAGAAGATCCTCGCAGCTGACCCTACGCTTACCGCGGCGAATCCTGCGGCTTCCTTGGCGGCGGGCATTGGGCACGCCGCGACGGTACCGCAGGAACTCCCCGGCGCACCCACGGCGTTCACCGGGCGGAAGGCCGAGCTTGGGGCCTTGACCAGCCTGTTGACATTGGTCGGGCACCGGGGGCAGGGGACCGTCGCGATCGGCGTCATCTGCGGGGCACCAGGTGTAGGCAAGACCGCATTGGCCGTGTCCTGGGCGCATCAGGTCGCGGACCAGTTCCCGGACGGACAGCTTTTCGTCAGCCTGCGCGGTTACGATCCCGCCTCGCCCATGACACCCGCCACCGCGTTGGCCGGGTTCCTGCGTGCCCTGGGGATTGCCGGTCCTGATATCCCGGCCAGTCAGGACGAGCGCGCCAGGAGGTACCGCAGCCTGGTCGCGGGCCGGCGGATGCTGATCGTTTTGGACAACGCCGGATCGGCCGAGCAGGTACGGCCACTGCTGCCGGGAAGCCAAGGCTGCCTGACGATCGTCACCAGCCGCAGTTCGCTGGCCGGGCTGGTAGCCCGCGAAGGCGCCACGCGTCACGAGGTTGACCTGCTCCCGCTCGCTGACGCGATATGCCTCCTGAGGTCGTTGATCGGAGTCCGGGTAGGCACCGAGTCTGACGCGGCGGCGACTCTGGCCAGGCAGTGCGCGCGGCTGCCCTTGGCACTCCGGGTGGCGGCCGAACGCGCCGCCGCCCGGCCCGACGCGCCGCTGGCCGAACTGGTTGACGAGCTTGCTGATCAGCAACAGCGGCTGGACCGGCTCGATGCCGATGGCGATAAGGATAGTGCGATACGAGAGGTGTTCTCCTGGTCCTGCCGCCAACTTGACGCCGACACTCATCGCGCGTTCCGGCTCGCGGGTCTGCATCCCGGTGGCGAGCTCGACTGCTTCGCGCTGGCCGCGCTCACCGGCTACCCGCCCCAGCGGGCCGACCGGATGCTGGAGTCGCTGGCCCGCGCCTGCCTGGTTCAGCGCGGCCAGCCGGGCCGGTATGGGCTGCATGACCTGCTACGCGCCTACGCCAGGGAACTCGCCACGGCGCCGAGTCCGGACAACGAGCCAGGCGCGGCCCTGGCCCGCCTCTTCGACTACTATCTGCACGCGACAGCCGCCGCCATGGATGTCCTGGTGCCCGCGGAAAAGCACCGTCGCCCGCACGTCGCCACGCTGACTCCCCCAGCGTTGCCTGCCTTCCCGGACACCGCTGCGGCACGGGCCTGGCTAGAGCCGGAACGGGCCAGCCTGGTGGCCGTGGCCGAGCAGATGAGCGACAGCGCCTGGGCCGACCACGCCATCAAGCTGGCCACCATCCTGTTCCGTCACTTCCAGGTCGGCGGTCACTACGCGGAAGCTGTCGCGTTGCATGGTTCTGCCTTCCGCGCGGCTGCCGCCACCGGCGATCACGCCGCCGAGGCGGCCGCGCTGATCAACCTGGGCGCTGTCCGCGTGCGGCAGGGCGACCTCCGCCAGGCCAACGAGGACCTCCAGCAGGCCCTCGGGCTCGCCCGCCGCTACGGCGACCGCACCTGCGCTGCGCGAGCATTGCACACGCTCGGGAACATCGGCTTCCACGAGGGCCGTTTCGACCAGGCCGCCGGCTACTACGAGCAGGCCCTGACCGTCTACCGGCAGCTCGGTGACCTGACGGGCGAAGCACGCACCTTGAACAACCTTGGCTCTGTCGATGAACTGACGGGCCGTTATCAACAGGCCGCGGAGCACTACGGGCAGGGTCTGGCGCTGTACCGACAGGCTGGTGAACGGGTGGGCGAGGCCCGCGCTTTGGCCAACCTTGGCAGCGTGTGCCGCAGGCAGGGCAGGTACCGGCGGGCCGTCGAGTACCTCGAACGCTCGGTGACGACGAGTCACGCCGACGGCGACCGGTACGGCGAAGCCCACGCGGTGACCTTCCTGGGCGATGTCCACCAGTGTGAGGGCCGGTACGAGCAAGCCGCAGGCCACTACCAGCAGGCATTGACGATGTTCGGGGCATTTGGTGACCGTTGCGCTGAGGCGGTGGCACTCAACGGACTGGGCGAAACCCTCCTTGCCGCCGGTCACAGCGACGCTCACGAGCCGTTCGCCGCGGCGCTCGAGCTGGCCAGCCAGACCGACAACGGATATGAGCAGGCCCGCGCGCACCATGGCCTGGCCCGCGCCTACCAGTCGTCGGAACAGCCGGGGCGGGCCCGGCACCATTGGCAGCGTGCCTTCGCCGAGTTCACCCGCCTGGGCACTCCAGAAGCGGATCAGGTCCAAGCCCAGATCGCCGAAGCGCACGCTGCCATTCATCCGGACGCAATATGCGAGGATCAGCGCACTGCTTAACGTCGAAGATCATCAGTGCGGCAAAGGCTAAGGGCTGCGCACTTCGGTCAGCCGGATAGGAAGGTGCTCAATCCGACTATCGTCCCGGCAGCGACATGCGGGTAGTCGGGCGAGGTTTGCGTCAATCGGTCGGCGATAGTGACGATGGCTCCGGTATTGGGGTCGACGTTCACTACGGTCTGGTCGCCGGCGGAGTCGATGCACAAGCCGATCGCATCCGGGTCAGCCTGGCCGGGAAGATCCTGGCAGATGCTCAGCCCGGGAAGCGAGGCCATGACTCGCCACGCCGCCGCGCGCACCGCGTCGGTCAGCGGAGCCTTGGCGATCAGATGCGCGACCTCCCTGAGTTCCTGGCTGGCTGGCGGGTGCGCGCCGGCATAACCACCCAGGTAGCCGGCAAGAACCGCGGCGAGGCTGTCCCGCTCCGCCGAAAGCCCTGCAGCCAGCTGGTAGGTAAGGTACCGCCCCTGAGGTATGAACGTGTACTGGCCCGCGGGGATGGTCTGCTTCACGACGGTGGGCGGAGCCTGCCCGAGCGACGGTCGGCCGGCTGCTTGCCACATGGCCTGGTCGACGGGCGTGGCAAAGCGCGCTGAGGCGCCGTTGCTGGCCACGATCGTGGCCGCCGACGCGGTGGTCACCAACGTGGTTCGCCGCGTGGTAATGAAGGCGGTGAATCCCTTGGGGCTTCCCGGATAGAACACGGTCGCGGTGTAGTCAAGGGTCCGGAACTCGATCGGGAGGTCGCGAGTGAACGGAGGTGCGTCGGAGGCAGACCAGCGGGCGGCGATCTCCGCGGCTAGACCGGCAGCCGTTGCGGGCGCCGGCTGCTGCACCACGGACCTGGGCAGCCCAGGATCAGCCATAGATGCGGGCCCGGCACCGATCGAGGCCGGGCCGGTCCCGCATCCACACAGCAGGGCCACGACGACCGCGCTCACGAGCGGAGCGCGCGCCCCTGCAACTGCTTTGGCTCGTGCCATCAGTATCACGCAGCTGGGGCTTGTCAGCAGCCGCCGTTCGTTGAGCTGCCATGGGCGGGGGAACCGCTGGCCGAGGTGATGGCCCAGGAGGTGATGCTGTCGTTCATGTCATACCTTCCGACGCTGCCCAACCAATTGTTGTTCGCCAGGTTGGGTGCCTTCGAACCTGCAGGCATCCAGGTCTCCTCATCACTGACAGCGATGCAGTAACCATCGAGCCAGGCTCTCTGGGTGGAGGGTAGGTTAACCCAGATTGAACTGATCTGGTCATTTGCGGCGCTGCCGACATACCACCAGTAGCCAGCTGGCTGAAACGAGTTACCGGCGTAGTTCCATTGCGTACCGCTGTAGTTGGAATCGCGCCAGGCGCAAATGTGCCCCGACGGGCAACTGGCCGCCCAAGCCGGCGTTGCGGAGGGCAATGTAACCATGCCCAGCGATAGCACCGACGCCGCCGCACCCACGATAGCAACCGGGCGAAGACGCTTGCGACCGTAGAGTAGAAGGGAGCGCACATCCATGTGTAGTTCTCCATTCACTGTCGACGTCAGGATGTGCCTGAACAGGCCCACCGCTGCTTCCGAGCCAGGTACCGATACACCGGGCTGGATCGAGCCTTCCAGAGGCGGCTAGCACGCTGTTAGCATCCGATCACCAGCGGCGTGACCGGCACCGGGATGAGGTTGGGACTCGTGGCGTCAGCCAAGGAGACGACCGCGATCCTGGTACCGGCGAGGATGGCGTCGAACAGTGCCCGAGTACCTGTCGTCGCGATCCCGGAGTATGTACTTGATCTGGCATTCGGCGAATTCGACAACTGGGGGACATATCAGTACCCGCTGCCCGGTGCCATGGGTGCGTCGGCCGCGGCCGAGACCGAGGGTTCCTGACCGTCGCGCGGGATGTGGGGCGGGGCCGACGTTCGGTCAGCGGCCCGGGACCGGCCGGCAGCGCATGCCTGGTACCTATATGGCTACCGAGGACCGCATCGGCCGATTCGTTGGGCTTTGGTGTTCCGGGCGGGTCCGTTATCCAATGTGGACGCTCGGACCTGGTGGGGGATGTCGCAGCGGGTCGGCAACCGGTCGCGGTACTGGATATCGGCGCCCAACTCGTCACCGTCGTCCCATCCACCCCTGTACCGTGCTAGAACTCGTCGCACGTGCTGTGAGCTGCGGTTTGTCGGTTCGGGCTGATGATCGCTGGTATGGTCGTGCGGCTGTTGTACCTGGGGATGATCCGTGTGTTCGGTGGACTGGGGCTGCTGAGCCGCGGCGACAACAGAGCGCTGTTGGTCGAGGTCCTCGCGTTGCGGCATGAGGT
>DATEJJ010000463.1:0-5692 GCA_035278125.1 Rugosimonospora sp. | reverse complement strand
GGTGCTCAGCGGCTGCGCGGGCCTGCTCGCGGTGGGGTACGGCTGGCCGCGCCGGCTGGTCGGGCCGGGCTCGGTGTTCACGGTCACCGACCTGCAGGCCCGCTTCCAGCGCCGGCCGCAGTGGCTGCCCGACTACGAGTGGGCGGCCGCGGCGGTACGCGCGTCCGGGGCGCGCCGGGTGGGCCTGGTGCAGGGCTACGACACCTGGGAGTACCCGTGGTGGCTGCTGCTGCCGCACACGGACATCGTCTCCCTGCGTACCCTCCAGCCGGGCCTTCCCGCGGCGGATCCACGCAGCGTGGGGGCCGTACTGTGCGTCAGCTCGACGAGGCTCTGCGACACCTTCGTACCCACCGGCTGGACCACGCGGATGCGCGACGGGATCGGGTACGCGCTGCCTCCGAGCAAATCATGAGTCAACCGATCGGATCCCGGCCTACACAGCGTGAAAACGAACCCTATTCTCTAGCCATGGCCATCGCCGAGACCGGTGAACTGATCGCGCCGACCCCCACCCTGTCCGGGGACCGGCTGCCGTGGCGCCTCGCGGCGTTCACCGTGCGCTTCTACTGGCTGTGGCCGACCCTGCTCATGCTGCTGGCCTGCGCGTACAAGCTGGGCAACCCGTCCCTGTGGGCGGACGAGCTGGCCACCTGGGGCGCGGTGCGGATGGACTGGAGCCCGCTGTTCCGCCTGCTCGGCAACGTGGACGCGGTGGTGGCGCCGTACTACGTGGTGACCAAGGCGTGGGCGGCGGTCGCGGGTACCTCGCCGGTCGCGCTGCGGGTGCCGTCGGTACTGGCGATGACCGCCGCCGCCGGATTCGTCGCGCTGCTCGGCGCCCGGCTGCACAGCCGCTGGGTGGGGCTGCTCGCCGGGCTGACCTTCGCGCTCACCCCGGCCACCTCCCGGTACGGGCAGGAGGCCCGCCCGTACGCGTTCGCGGTGCTGTTCGCCGTCGTGGCGACGCTGCTGCTGGTCCGGTACGTCGACCGCCCGGGCTTCGCCACCGGTGTGCCGTACGCGCTGGCCATCGCGCTGCTCGGCGCGTTCCACGTGCTCGGCCTGCTGCTCCTGGTGGCGCACGCCGTGGCGGTACGGCACCGGCTGCTCCGCTGGGCGGTGTGGGCCGGCGCCGGGCTGGTACCGCTGCTGCCGCTGTTCTGGCTCGGGTACCTCCAACGCGGCCAGGTGGCCTGGATCCCGCCGGCCCACCTGCACGTCATCCTCGGCGCACCGGACGTGGTCTTCGTCTCCGCCGATGTCGCGGGTGCGATGGTGGCGCTGGGGCTGCTCGGCTTCGCCCGCCGGCCCAACGCGGTGCTGCTGGCGAGTTGGGCGCTGGTACCGTTCGCGGTACTGGCGCTGGTCGGGCAGTTCGCCCCGCTGTTCTACGCCCGGTACCTGCTCTACTCGCTGCCCGCCTGGGTGCTGCTGGTCGCGCTGGCGCTGGACCGGCTCTCCCGTACCCAGGCGCTGGTGGTCACGCTGGTGGTGGCGGTACTCGGCGCGCCGACGCAGAACGCCATCCGGGACCCGGACGGGCACTCCACCGCGAGCAGCCTGGCCGGGGCCGTCATCGCCCGCAACGAGCTGCCCGGCGACGCCATCGCGTACAAGCTCAACGAGACGGCGCCCTGGTTCACCCGGGACGTGGTGGCCCGGTACGTGCCCGCCGCCAAGCAGCCGCTGGACGTGTTCCAGGTGGTACCGCAGCGGGTCGACGCGCACCTGGCCGCGGTGGAGTGCGCGAACCTGACCGCGTGCCTGGACGCGGCGAACCCGGCCCGGATGTGGGTGGTGCGGCGCAACACGCAGCCGGATCCGCTGCTCGGCATCGGCCAGGCCAAGGACACGCTGCTGCGGGCGCGTTACCACATGTTGCGGCTGTGGCTGCTCAAGGGCCTGACGATCGCGCTCTACGTGCGCAACTGACGGGTGATCTGGTCCGGGCCGACCGGGTACCCGAAGTACCAGCCCTGCGCGGTCTCGCAGCCGATGCCGCGCAGCCGCCGCGCCTGCTCGGCGGTTTCCACGCCCTCCGCGGTGACCGCCAGGCCGAGCCGCTGCGCGAAGGACACCACGGCGCCGAGGAACGCGTCGTGGCCCGCCTGGGTGCCGAGGTGCTCGACGAAGGTACCGGCCAGCTTGATCCCGTGCAGCGGCCAGATGTGCAGGCTGGCGAGGTTGGAGTACCCGGTGCCGAAGTCGTCCACCACGATGCGTACCCCGAGATCGGTCAGGCCGCGCAGCACCTGGAACGTCTCCGTGTCCGCGCCCAGCGCGGCGCTCTCGGTGATCTCCAGCTGTAGCGCGGCCGGCGGCAGCCCGGTGCGGTCCAGGATCTCCGCCACGTTCGCCACCAGCCCGGGTTGCCGGATCTGCCGCACCGCCAGGTTCACGCTGACGTAGAACGGGCCGCGCGCGTACCGCAGCCATGCCACCGCCTGCCGGCACGCCTGCTCCAGCAGGGTGATGCCGAGCGGGACGATCGCGCCGGTGTCCTCGGCCAGGCCGATGAACCGGTCCGGGCCCAGCACGCCCAGCTCCGGATGGTGCCAGCGGGCCAGCGCCTCCACCCCGGCGAGGCGCCCGGCGTCCAGGCTCACCAGCGGCTGGTACGCCAGCCGGAACTCGCCCCGGCCGAGCGCGCCCGGCAGTGCGGCCGACAGCCGGTACCGGGCCACGTCGCGGGCGCTGCGCTCCTGCTCGAACAGCGACCAACCGCGGCCGTCCGCGCGCGACCAGCGCAGCGCGATCTCGGCCGCGCGCAGCGTCTCCTCCGCGTCGGCCTCGCCCGCCGCCAGCTCCACCACGCCGGCGACCCCGGTCACCGGCAGCACGTTGCCGTCCACCCGGACCGGCTCGACGATGGTGGCCAGCGCCCGGTCGGCCACCTTGGTCACGTCCTCGGCCGCCCCGGTGTCCAGCACGAGCAGCGCGAACCGGTCGCCGTCCAGCCGGGCCACGAGGTACCCGCCCTCGTCCGCGAGCACGCCCAGCCGGTCCGCGACGGCGCACAGCACCCGGTCCCCGACGCCGTACCCGAGCGCGTCGTTGATGGCCTGGAAGCCGTCGAGGTCGATGCGGCACAGCCCCAGCCGGGTACCGTCCCGGGCGGCGGCGTCCGCCAGCCAGTCCATGAACCGCAGCCGGTTGGCCAGTCCGGTGAGCGGATCCTGCAACGCGGCCCGGCGGAACTCCACCTCGTGCGCGCGCAGCGTCCGCATGGCCCGGTCCCGCGCGGCCCACGCGGCGAGCCGGGTCGCCTCCTGCGCGTCCAGGGTGGCGTCGTGCGCCGCCCGGGCGAACCCGGTGGCCAGCGCGTCCACCAGGGCACCCAGCCGGTCCCGGGCGGTACCGTCGCCGGCCAGGTCCAGGTCGTCCAGCAGCCGCGTGGTGAGCAGCGCGACGGTACGCCCGAGGCACTCGGGTACCGCGTACTCCGCCCGGACCAGCTCGACGCCCACCCGGTACCCGACGGTCGGGTCGAACTCGGCCGCCACCAGCGCCCCGGCCAGCCGGTCGGCCAGCCCGTACAGCAGGGTCCGCCGCTCGTCCCGGGTCATCGGGACGAACCTGGTGGCGTGCAGCGACGTTGCCCACGCCCGGACGAATCCGCCGACCTCCGGTCGGGTCATACCTTGCGTCCCACCCCCGCGTAGTTGCTGGACCGCTCGGGCGCGTCGCCCACGTCGTCCGGGGACTCCGGGCGCCACAGCGGCGCCCACACCAGCCCCGGCTCGACCAGCTCCAGCCCGTCGAAGAACCGCTCGATCTGGGCGTAGCTGCGCGGGGTGACGGCCCGGTCGGTCTGCTCGGACAGCTTCGCGAGACGCGCCCAGATCTCCGGCAGGCTCTCGTACGTGGCGTGCGAGACCGCCATGTAACTGCCCGCCGGCAACGGTGCGAGCAGCCGCGCCACCGCGCCCGCCGGGTCCGCCGCGTCCGGGATGGCGTGCAGGATCGCGAGCAGCAGCACCGCGACCGGCCGCTCCAGGTCGAGTACGGCGCGCAGGTCCGGGTGGTCCAGGATCCGCTCCGGGTCGCGCAGATCCTCCTCGATCGCGACCGCGTCCGCGTTGCCCAGCAGCAGCTGCCGGCTGTGCAGTACGGCCACCGGATCCGCGTCCACGTACACGACGCGCGCCTGCGGCGCCAGCCGCTGGGCCACCTCGTGCACGTTGCCGACGGTCGGGATGCCCGAGCCGATGTCGAGGAACTGCCGGATCCCGCTGTCGATCAGGAACCGTACCGCGCGGTGCAGGAACGCCCGGTTGGCCTGTGCCTGCATCGCCACGTCGGGCATGAGCGCGATGGCCTGGCGGGCAACCTCCCGGTCCACCGCGAGGTTGTGCGAACCACCCAGCAGATAGTCGTACGCCCGCGCCTGGCTCGGGCGCTCGACGTCGACGCTGTCGGTCACCCAGGCCGGCCGCTCCATCCCCGCCTTCTTCCTCCGCACCACCCGGAGGCTCACTGCCGAGTCTCGGAGAGATTATTCTGCACCGGGCCCGTCGCGGGACAGAACCTGCGGGTCAGGCTTGGCGCACCGAGCAGCCTATCCGTTCCGGCGGATCATGGGTCACGGTACATCGAGCAGCCTGGTGGACTGGATGACGTGGTCGACGAAGCCGTACGCGCGCGCCTCGTCCGCGGTGAACCACCGGTCCCGGTCCGCGTCCTCCTCGATCCGCTCCAGGGTCTGCCCGGTGTGCCGCGCGATCAGCTGCGCGAGCTGCTTCTTCATCAGCAGGATCTGCTCGGCCTGCGTCTGGATCTCCGAGGCGGTACCGCCCATGCCGCCGGACGGCTGGTGCATCACGATCCGCGAGTGCGGCAGCGCGTACCGCTTCCCCGGGGTACCGGCGCTGAGCAGGAACTGGCCCATGGAGCCCGCCATGCCCAGGGCCACCGTCGCCACGTCGCACTCGATGAAGCACATCGTGTCGTAGATCGCCAGGCCGGCGGTGACCGAGCCGCCCGGCGAGTTGATGTAGAGGTACACGTCCTTGTCCGGCGCCTCCGCCCCGAGCAGGAGCAGCTGTCCACAGATCGAGTTGGCGTTCTCGTCGCGCACCTCGGAGCCGAGGAACACGATCCGCTCCTGGAGCAGGCGCTGGTAGATGTGCTCGTCCAGGCCGCCGGTGCCGGCCTGCTCCGCCCGCATGGTCCACTCGTTCATCTGGCGCCGTCCTCTCCTCGCCCTGGCGTTGTGCGGCAAGCCTGTCCGGCCCGGCGCGGGTACCGCACCGGCTTCGGCCTGCGGGAGATCTGCCCTCAGCAGACTGCCGCCGGTACGCCCGTCGCGGGCACGCCGTGGCAACCGGCAGCGGCTAGCCTGATGGGCAAGGACGAGCGAGGTGCCAGGGAGGATCTGATGCTGCTACGACGTCTGATCGGTTCCGCCCTCCGCCGAGCCCGGCTCCGGCAGGGTCGCACGCTGCGCGAGGTCGCACACACCGCGCGGGTTTCCATGCCGTACCTGTCCGAAGTGGAGCGAGGCCGCAAGGAGGTCTCCTCGGAGATCCTCGCCGCCATCTGCACCGCGCTCGGCCTGCACCTCGGTGACCTGCTCGACGAGGTCCGCGCGGACCTGCCCATGCCGCTCGGCGGCCCGACGCCACCCGGCCCGGTGGCCCCCCGCACGCCGGCACAGCCGACCGCCGCGTTCGGGCCGGGGCAGCCGGTC
>DATEJJ010000462.1:0-7585 GCA_035278125.1 Rugosimonospora sp. | reverse complement strand
GTGGTGGCGGAGCAGGGCGGCCAGCCGGTTGGCCCGCGCGTCCAGCTCCGCGTAGCGCAGCCGGTGCGGGCCGTCGACCACGGCGACCGCGTCCGGCGTGGCCGCGGCCTGTGCGGCGATGCGGCCGGGTAGGAGGTTCATCAGCGCTCCCAACAACGGGTACGGGTGGCGGTCAGTTGGCCTCGGCCATGCGGCGGCGCAGGCTCGCCGGGCGCATGTCGGTCCACACCTCGGCGATGTGGGCCAGGCACTCGTCCTTGGTGCCGGTGGTGCCGTCGGCGTACCAGCCGAGCGGGAGCTCCCGGTCGGCGGCCCAGATCGAGTACTGCTCCTCGTCGTTGTGCACCACGCGGTAGGTGGTGTCGTCGTTCTCGTCGGACATGGCTGCTCTCCTGAGGATCGGGCCCGGTTCAGGGCGCGGGTTCGGGGTGGAAGTCGGTGAGTAGCCGGCCACGGCCGGCCGCGAGCGCGGCGTCGCGGACCAGCACGGCCACCGCGAGGTCGAGGACGCCGAGGCCGAACGGGGACACCACGGTCCGCCGCACCGGCTCCGGCTGTGCTTCCCCGCCATCGCGGACCAGCTGGCCGATGGTGGCCTCGATGAAGTCGCGCCGCCCGCTCGCGGCGACCGCCAGCTCCAGCGAGGTGCCCTCGCGCAGCACGTGGTCCACGTCGTCGACCACGTTGCGCGCGTCGAGCAGGGCCCGCGGGTGGATGTCGCGCAGCGAGACGTGCAGCACCACCGCGCCGGGCTGGCAGGCGTCCAGCGCCAGGTGCGGCTCGCTCGCGTTGGTGGCGATGGACACCAGCGGGTACGCGCCGAGCGCCTTGTGCAGGTCGGGCTCGACCCGGACCGCGATGCCGGGCAGCGCCCCGGCGCAGGCGTGGGCGCGCGGCCCGCTCGTGTCGTGCAGCACCACCTCGGCGAGCGAGGGCAGCAGGTGCCGGGCGTACCGCAGCACCTCCAGGTTGATCGGGCCGCAGCCGACCAGCGTGATGCCCCGGGGCGGGGCGGCCAGGGTCAGCGACGCGGCCAGGGCCGCGCCGGCACCGGTACGCGCCGCCGAGATCAGCGAACCCTCCAGCAGCGCCGTGACCCGCCCCGTCGCCATGTCGTTGAGCAGCAGGCAGGCGCTGGCCCGGGGCAGGCCGCGCTCGATGTTCCCGGGCCACGAGGACACCCACTTCATGCCGGCGCCGTCGACCGGTGCGCCGGCGTAGGCGGGCAGGCCGATGATCCGGTCCCGGGTACGGTGGCCGAAGCGCAGGAAGGTGGACGGGGGTACCGCGGTGGCACCCTCGTCGTGCAGCCGGTAGGCGGTGCGTACCGCGTCGACCACCGCCGCGTCGCGCCCGGCGAGCAGGTCGCGCACGTCGGCGTACCCCAGGATCAGCATGGCCCCGCTCCTCTGTCCGTCGTGTGTCTCCAGCCTCGGCATGCGGCTATGCCGTGGCTATATCGGCGGTGACGACCGCGGGGTCGGCGGGTGCCGCGGGCGCCTCGGGTCCGGCGTGCGCGTCGGGTCCGGCATGTGCGTAGCCGCCGCCGCGCACCACCCGGCTGGCCAGGGCGACCAGCGCGAGCAGTGCCATCACGCCGGCCATGCCGAGCGCGGTGCCGCCCACCCCGAGCCAGTCGAGCACGAAGCCGCCGGCCAGCATGCCCAGCGCGTTGGCGCCCGAGCCGATCAGCGTGAGCGTGGCGCTCACCCGGCCCTGCAGGCGGTCCGGCGTGATCCGCACCTGGTACACCCCGCCGGCCACGTTGAACACGCCGCCGACCAGGGCCATGGCCGCGAACACCAGGCAGAGCAGCAGCGGGTTGCGCACCACCGCGATGGCCGCGATCAGCACCGTCCAGCCGAGCATGCCGCCGACCAGCAGCACCGGCAGCCGCAGCCGGCGCAGCCACAGCGACGCGGTCATCGCGCCGGCCAGGCCGCCCAGCCCGGCGCACGCGGTCACCAGGCCGACCAGGGTGGCCGGCCGGTGCTCCTGCCGCAGCAGCAGGAACAACGCCAGGGTCACCCCCTGGAACACGATATTGGTACCGGCGACCAGGCTCATCGCCATCCGCAGGAAGCGCTGCCGCCAGGTCCAGGCCAGGCCCTCGCCGATCTGGCCGAGCAGCCCGCCCGGGTGCCGGTCGCCGGCCGGGTCGCGCAGGTCGCCGCGCACCCGCCAGAGGGTCACCATGGACACCAGGTGGCCCAGCACCGCGGCGGCGAACGGCACCCACCGGGTCAGCGTGAACAGCACGGTACCCAGCGGCTGGCCGAGCAGGCCGGCCGCGCGCGAGCGCGCCTCGTTGCGGGTCAGCGCCGAGCCCAACTGCTCCGTGGTGACCACGTGGCGCACCGCGGCCCGCTCGGCGAGCCGGTACACGATGGCCAGGCTGCCCTCCACGAACGCGACCGCCATCAGCTGCGGCAGCCACACCCGGCCCAGCGCCACCGCCACCGCCACGCTGCCGGTGGCCAGCACGCCGACCACGTTGCAGGCCATCATCAGGCGGCGCCGGCTGACCCGGTCCACGAGCACGCCCGCGGGCAGCTGCACCAGGAAGTTGGGCAGCGCGGCGGCGAAGCCGACCAGGCCGGCCTTGGCGGCCGAGCCGGTCAGCCACAACACCAGCAGCGGGTACGCGATCCCGGCCACCATGGCACCGACGGTCGTCGCTCCGGCGCCTGTCCACAGTAGAAAGAAGTCCCGCCCCGGGCGAGCGGAGCCGGAGCCGGTCTTTGGCGTAGGCGAGCACGCCCCGCGTGGCTCAGGCTTGTTCTGGCGGCTCATGACGCGGACTCCGCCAGGCAGTGGCGCAGTGCGGCCATGGCGCTGTGCATCTTGTTCTCCGCCTGGGTGAACGCGATGCTGGCCGGCCCGTCCAGCACGTCCGCGTCCACCTCCTCGCCCCGGTGTGCGGGCAGGTCGTGCAGGAACACCGCCTTGGGGCTGCCGTCCCAGAGCCCGGCGTGCACCCGGAACGGCGCGAACACCGCGCGCCACCCGGGATCCGCCTTGCTGGTACCGGTGGTCTGCCAGCGCGTCGTGTAGATGGCGTCCACCCCGGTGGGCAGCGCGGCCATGTCGTGCCGCTCGGACACGCTGGCGCCGCAGCGCTGCGCGTACCGGTGCGCCCGGGCCAGCACGTCCGGGGCCAGCCCGTACCCGCGCGGGGTGCGCAGGTGCAGCTCGACGCCCGGGTACCGGGACAGGGCCAGGGCCAGCGCGGCGGCGGTGTTGTTGCCCTCGCCCGCGTACAGCACGCGCAGGCCGGCCACGTGGCCGAAGTGCTGCGCCAGGGTGACCAGGTCGGCCAGCGCCTGCGTCGGGTGCTCGTCCGCGGTCATCGCGTTGACCACCGCGAGCCCGCCCGAGGCCAGCTCGCGCAGCTCCCCCGGCGGGCCGGCGGTACGGGCCACCAGCGCGTCCAGCATGCCGGCCAGCACCGCACCCGTGTCGCCGAGCGTCTCGCCGGTGTTGGTCTGCAGGTCGCCCGGCCCGTACGTGACGATCCGCGCGCCCAGCCGCAGCGCGCCCGCGGAGAACGCGGTACGGGTGCGGGTGGACGTCTTGGTGAAGTAGATGCCCACGACAGCCCCGTCGAGCACCTGCTCCGGACGGTCGTCGCCCGCGTACCCGGTGCCCCACTCCACGATCCGGTCCAGCTGCGCGTCGCTGAGGTCGTCCAGCGAGATGAGTTGCTTGCCCTCCCAGGCCATCGGTTCCCTCCTCTATCGGGCGCGGCGCTGCACCAGGCCGCGCTCCCAGGTCATCGCGGACTCGCCGCGTCCGAATCCGGCGTCCTGCCGGCGCAGCGCACCGACCAGGTAGGTCAGCACCTCCCGGCCGCTGTCGGCGTTGACCAGCGCCACGACGCCGGTACCGCCGTCGATCTGGGCCAGCATCGCGGCGCGGTACCCGCCGGTCTGGCCGGTGTGCCCGAACTCCAGGTCCTCACCGGTGCCGTCCACCACCGCGCCCAGGCCGTAGAAGCGGCACGGCTCGACCACGGTCAGCATCTGCCCGGCCAGTTCCCGGCCGATCAGCCGGCCCGGCTCGCCCCGGTACGCGCGGCGCACCTCGACCAGGGCCCGGGCCAGGTCGCCGGCCGTGGTCCACAGCCCGGCCGCCGCCGCCTCCGGGTGCACCAGCCACCGGTACGGCAGCGGGTTCCCGCTCTCGTCGTGCCCGACCGCGGCGTGTCCGGACGGCTCGTCGCGGAACCCGGAGGCGGTCATGCCCAGCGGCGCCAGCACCAGCCGGTGCATCAGCTCCGGGAACGCCTCGCCGGTCAGGTCGCAGAGGAGCTGCTGCAGCACGGAGAAGCTGACGTTGTTCTTCAGGAACGCCGTCCCCGGCTCGGCCACGAAGTCCACCGGCTCGTTGCGCGCCGGCGGCGTACCGTGCAGCACCTCGGTGACCGTGGGCAGCGGCTCGCCCGGGTGGTAGACCACGTGCCGGGGCGGGACCGCGAGGCCGGAGACGCAGCGCAGCAGTTGCCGCGCGGTGACCGGGGTGCGCCGGGGCGGGTGCCACGAGGTCAGGTACCCGTTCACGTCCGCATCCAGGTCCAGCCGGCCCTCCTGGGCCAGGCGCAGCACCCCGAGCGCGGTGACGAACTTGCTCACCGAGCCGGCCGGGAACAGCGTGCCCGCGGTGACCGCCGGCCCGTCCACAGTGGACTCTCCGTAGCCGCGGCAGTCGGCAACGTCGCCGTCCCGGATCAGCGCGACGCTGGCCCCGGGTACGCCCAGCCGGCGCATCACCGGCAGCGGCGACACCGGCTCGACCGCCACCGCCGCCCGATCGCCCACCCGCCGCACCGGCCGGCTGCTTGCCACGGGCGTCGCGGCATCGGCCAGCTCCTCCAGGCGGGTACGCAGGGCGTCGCGCAGCGCGCGCACCGTGGCCCGCCGGTACCGGGCACCCGGGTACGTCCACGCCACCCGCAGCCGCCCGGCCACCACCTCGCCCCGCACCTCCATCGGGTACGGCCGCGTGCCCCCCGGATCCACCACCAACTCGGGGGCCTGGGCAGGTCGCCGCTCCCGGAAGCGGACCAGCACCTCAGGCGTCTCCAGTCCGGCCAGCTCCCCGCCCTCCTGCGCGCGCAGCAGCTCGAAGCCGATGCCGTCGTCGGGTACCGCGCGCAGCTGCGCCCGTACCGTGCCGAGCACGGTCGCCGGGTCCCGCCGCGCGGGCAGCCACAGCGCCAGCGGGTACCGGTGCCGGAACGCGCCCACCGTCCCGGTCAGGTCCACCCCGTCGAAGAACGGCTCGCGCCCGTCCCGCTCGACCTCCACCAGCAGCCGGTTGCCGCCGGCCCAGCCGGCCAGCACCTCGCTCACCGCGGCCAGCAGCGCCTCCTCGCCCCGCCCCGCGAGCGCCGCGGTACGGGCCTTGGAGAGGCTGAGCGTGACGGTCACCGCCCGGCCGTAGGTGTCCGTACCGGCGGGCCGGTCCACCGGCAGCGGCGGGCACGGCATCCGGTTGAGCCAGCCCGGTACCTGCGCCGCGGTCTCCGGCGCCTCGGCGTGCTCCGCCAGCCGCCGCGCCCAGGTCCGGTACGGCGTCGTCGCCGCCCGTTCGCCGCCGGCCTTGTCGGCCGACGCAAGGTCGGCAAGCAGGATCGCCCAGGAATCCTCGTCCGCGGCGGCGGCCGAGACCGCGAGCACCGCTCCGTCGGGCCCGAGCACCGCGTGGATCATCCGGCCCTGCCCGGGGTCGAGCGCGGCCACCGCCACCGCGGCCGGGTCGGTGTCCGGAGCGGACAGTTCGGTGAGCACCGGTCCGGTCACCTCGCGCGCCACCGACCAGCCATCCGGGCCGCGGCGCAGCCGCAGCGCGTCGTGCCGGGCGATCAGCCGGCGCACCGCCGCCTCCACAGCGTCCCTTGTAGACAGATCGGGGACGGCGGCCACCCGGGCGCCCTCCGACGCCAGGGCGGGTGCCCATACCGGCTCGCCACCGAGCGCGGCGGCCAGCTCACCCAGCGTCTCGTGGGCGTACAGCAGGCGCAGCGAGAGCGGCAGCCCGGCCTCCCGGGCCAGCGCGATGACCGGCAGTACCGTGATGGAGTCGCCGCCCAGCGCGAAGAACCCGTCGTGCACGCCGACCCGGTCCACCCGCAACACCTGAGCCCAGATCCCGGCCAGCACCCGCTCGGTGTGGCCGCGCGGCGGCAGGTACTCGCGCCCGGGCGCCAGGTCCGCCCGCTCCGGCTCGGGCAGCGCGGCCCGGTCCACCTTGCCGGAGGGGCGCAGCGGCAGCGCGTCCAGCACGCAGAACGCGGCCGGCACCATATGCTCGGGGAGCACCTGGCCCAGGTACGCGCGCAGCCGGCCCGGCTCCACCCGCTCGCCGTCGCGCGCGGTCACGTAGCCGACCAGCCGCCGCTCGCCGGGCCGGTCCGCCCGGGCCACCACGACCGCCTCGGCCACCCCCGGCGCGCCGAGCAGCCGCGCCTCGATCTCGCCCAGCTCCACCCGGTACCCGCGGATCTTCACCTGGTCGTCGCCGCGCCCGAGGAACTCCAGCACCCCGCCGTCGCGGTGCCGGGCCAGGTCACCGGTGCGGTACATCCGGCTGCCGGGCGGCCCGTACGGGTCGGGCAGGAACGCGGCCGCGGTCGCACCCGGCCGGCCCAGGTACCCGCGCGCCACGCCGGTACCGCCCAGGTACAGCTCGCCGATCACCCCGGCCGGTACCGGCTGCCCGGCCCGGTCCAGCACGTAGGCGCGGGCACCGGCGATCGGGGTACCGATGGGCACCGGGCGCTTCGGGTCCATCGTGGACGGTGCCTGGTACACCACGCACCCGACCACGGTCTCGGTCGGCCCGTACTCGTTGTAGATCCGCGCCCCGGGCAGCGCCCGCCGCCAGGCGGCCACCATGTCCGGCTGCATCTCCTCGCCGCCCACCACGAGCGCGCCCACGCTGTCCACTGTGGACCCGTCCTCGGTGACGGCGGCCGCCAGCAGGTCCAGGTGCGCCGGCGTGATCTTCACGAAGCTCACCGGACCGGCCCCGCGCAGTACCCGGGCCAGTCCCGCCTGGTCCCGGTCGGCGGCCACGGCGAGCACGTCGCGCCCGCTGATCAGCGGCAGCAGGAAGCTCGGCACCGCCAGGTCGTAGGCGACCGAGCCGAACAGCGGCGCGCCGTGCTCGGCCGCCACGCCGTACTCGTCCCGGGCCCAGCACAGGTAGTTGGTCAGCCCGCCGTGGGTGACCAGCACGCCCTTGGGCGCACCGGTCGATCCCGAGGTGTAGATGGTGTAGACCAGGTCGTCCGGGTCCACCGGCACGCCGAGGTCGCCACCGTCGAGAGTGGACAGATCCGGGTCGTCCAGCAGTACCACCGGCACGGGCGGCGCTTCGGCCGGCGCGAGGGACGCCTGGGTGAGCAGGGCCCGGGCACCTGAGTCGGCGATCAGGAAGGCGCGGCGCCGCTCCGGGTGGCCCGGCTCCAGCGGCAGGTACGCGGCGCCCGCCTTGAGCACGCCCAGCAGGCCGGCGAGCAGCCCGGCACCGCGGTCGGCGCAGACCGCCACGATGTCGCCCCGCCCCACGCCCAGCCCGCGCA